>CAJXZM010000010.1 GCA_913063125.1 uncultured Gammaproteobacteria bacterium
CTGTGGGCAAATATTAAACTATCAAATTAGAATGTTCTGCCTAAATTAGTTTAAAACACAGTATTTACCAACAAAACCATTATGGCTCTAGTGGGGATAAAAAACAAGTACACGCGTACACTTAAATGCCGTTTATTTGTAAATACTATGTAAAATTTCGTTGCGGGTAGCCTTAACTTGCTGATGTTCAGACATTTTCTTATTAGAGAGCAAACGTGTTTCGTGACTGGATAGCTGTGTTCTATCAGTTGAAATGGTGCTTTTGGTCATAAACCATGAGCATATTGGTCATTGCTGAGGCTGAGGGAAACGCAGTAAGGTAGATGACTCTCTGGTATCCACTTGAACTTATTTGAAAAAAATGATTTTTGGTGAATTAAATTAATCGATCAGATGACTTTAGAATTCAACAAACGAGGAAAAGTTAATGGCTACAAATGCATATGTGTTTGATGCAATTCGAACACCCCGCGGTAAGGGTAAAAAAGATGGCTCTTTACATGAAGTTAAGCCAGTAGACCTAGTTGCTGATCTGATGAAAGCGCTTGAAGAGCGTAACCCAGGCTTAAATACTGCTGAAATTGATGACGTAGTATTGGGTATTGTTGCCCCGATCGGTGACCAAGGCGCTGTTTTACCTAAAACGGCCGCGCTAAAAGCGGGTTGGGATATCCAGGTTGCAGGTGTTCAAATTAACCGCTTTTGTGCATCAGGGCTTGAAGCTGTGAACTTGGCGGCGCAAAAGGTAGCATCTGGTTGGGAAGATATGGTTGTTGCTGGTGGTGTTGAGTCGATGTCTCGAGTGCCTATGGGCTCGGATGGTGGTGCTTGGGCGATGGATCCAAAAACCAACTTGGATACAGAGTTTTCTCCTCAAGGGATTGGTGCTGATTTAATTGCAACGATAGAAGGTTTTTCTCGAGAAGAGATTGATGCGTTTGCTGCGAATTCACAGAAAAAAGCAGCTGCCGCAAGAGCGAATGGTTATTTTAATAAGTCCATTGTGCCAGTGAAGGATATGAATGGCATTACCATTCTGGCAGAAGATGAATTTATTCGTCCAGAAACAACAGCAGAAGGCCTTGCAAAACTAAATCCATCGTTCCAAATGATGGGTGAGATGGGTTTTAACGGTGTTGCATTACAAAAATACCATATGGTAGAGAGCATTAATCATGTTCACACTCCTGGAAACTCGTCCGGTATTGTTGATGGAGCCTCTTTGCTATTAATTGGCTCTAAAGAAAAAGGCGCTGAGATGGGGTTAACTCCTCGCGCTCGTATTGTTGCAACAGCGATTACCAGTACAGATCCAACAATCATGTTGACAGGCCCTGCACCTGCAGCGAATAAAGCGCTGAAAAAAGCGGGTTTAACCTATGACGATATAGATTTGTTTGAAGTAAATGAAGCATTTGCATCAGTCGTTATGCGGTTTATGAAGGATACCGGAGTACCTGAAGAAAAAGTGAATGTTAACGGTGGTTCTATTGCTATGGGGCATCCTTTAGGGGCAACTGGCGGCATGATCATGGGAACGGTTATCGATGAGCTAGAGCGACGAGGCCTTAAACGTGGTTTGTGCACATTGTGCGTAGGTGGCGGTATGGGTATTGCCACTATCGTTGAGCTGGTTTAATCCACGGTTAATTCAGAATTAGGAGAAAGAGTATGTCAGAAGCAATTCGTTATGAAAAAGACAGCGATAATATCGTTCTGTTAACCATGGATATGCCAGGCCAATCTGCCAACACCATGAATGAAGCGTATGTAAAAGCAATGGACGAAACCATTGAGCGCTTAGAGAAAGAAGAAAATTTAGCGGGTGTTGTATTAACATCAGCAAAGTCGACGTTTTTTGCTGGAGGAGATTTGAATGACCTTCTCAAAATCCAGCCTGAACAGGCAGAAGAGTTTTATCTCGGAACAGGTTTGATAAAGCAACAGCTTCGTCGAGTCGAGCAGTTAAAAGCTCCTGTTGTTGCAGCTATTAATGGTGCTGCATTGGGCGGTGGTTTTGAAATTTGTTTGGCAACAAATCATCGAATAGCCCTCAAAAACCCAAAAATCAAGATAGGCCTACCCGAAGTAACGCTGGGTTTATTACCTGGTGGTGGTGGTGTTGTTCGTTTAACGCGTATGCTAGGTTTGGAAAAAGCATTGCCATTCTTATTGGAAGGCAAGCAAGTAAACCCTGAAAAAGCACTTAAAGCTGGATTGATTGATGCGTTAGCAGATGATCAAGATAGCATGATTGCTCAAGCTAAACAGTGGTGTAAGGATAACAAGTCTGCGAAGCAGCCTTGGGATACTCGTGGTTATAAGATACCAGGTGGAACACCTTCACACCCCGCACTGGCTCAGAAATTACCGATTATTCCTGCCATGTTAAAAGGCAAGACAAAAGGTTGCTACCCTGCACCGGAAGCGATCCTTAGTGCGGCGACAGAAGGGCTTCAGGTCGATTTTGACACAGCGCTGAAGATTGAAGGGCGTTATTTTGTCAGTTTGGCAACAGGCCAAGTTGCTAAAAATATGATTTCAACGTTCTTCTTCCAGCTACAAGATATCAATAAAGGTCAGTCTCGGCCTCAAGGTATTGATAAGTCAGCTTGCAAGAAGGTAGGTATACTTGGCGCCGGAATGATGGGTGCGGGTATTGCTTATTGTTCAGCAATGAGTGGTATTGATGTTGTGTTAAAAGACATCTCTACAGAGAACGCGGGTAAAGGTAAGGCATATAGTGAAAACTTACTGAAGAAGCGTGTTTCTCGTGGTCAGATGACCCAAGAGAAATCTGATGCGGTATTGGCTCGAATTACAGCAACAGAAAATGCCGATGATTTGGCGGGTTGTGATTTGGTTATTGAGGCTGTATTTGAGAAACGTGAGCTTAAAGCTAAGGTAACTCAAGAAGCTGAAGCGAAGATGCTTGAGACGGGTGTAATGGCGTCAAATACCTCTAGCTTGCCTATCACAGGTTTGGCAGAAGCATCGGTTCGTCCAGCTAACTATGTTGGCCTTCATTTCTTCTCTCCGGTAGATAAGATGCCGTTAGTAGAAATTATTTGCGGAAAAGAGACATCCGACGAAACCTTAGCGCGAGCTTTTGATTATGTTCTTCAGATTAAGAAGACGCCGATTGTTGTTAACGATTCTCGTGGTTTCTTTACATCACGGGTAATTGGTACCTATATTAATCAAGGTATTGGTATGCTGGCCGAGGGACTTAACCCTCAATCTATCGAAGTGGCGGCTCAATCTGCAGGTTTCCCTGTTAGCACATTAGCGATTAGTGATGAGCTTAACTTTACCACTATGCGCAATATCAGCTTGGCTGCAAAAGCTGATTTGGCTGCTGAAGGAAAGGAATTGCCGGATTCACCGATTTCAGCCGTTCTAAATCAAATGATTGATGAATTTGGTCGTGAAGGTAAGTTGGCCGGTAAAGGGTTCTTTGATTATCCAGAGAAGGGTAAGAAGGTATTGTGGCCTGGGTTGAAAGATGCGTTTGGTGGAGACAAGGAAATTCCATTTGAAGACATGCAAGAGCGATTCTTATTTGTTCAAGCATTGGAGACAATTCGTTGTTTTGATGAAGGGGTTATGACTTCAATCGCTGATGCTAACATTGGTTCCATTATGGGTATTGGTTTCCCACCTTGGACCGGTGGTGTGATTCAGTATATCAATGGTTACGGTTTGCGTAACTTTGTACAGCGTGCACAAGAGCTGGCTGCAAAGTACGGTGATGAGTTTACGCCACCAGCTTCATTGATTGAAAAAGCCGAAAAAGACGAAACATACGTATAAATCGTATTTAATTTTTTAAGCAAAAGAAGGCCCCGTTATCGGGGTCTTTTTTTTGCCAATATTTTCAAAATGTGTGGATAGTCGGTAAGGCGGAAGGGGAGGAAGTAACGCTTTTATTTTTATGGTTTATACTTGGCTCTAATAGATACTTATCACAGAGCGTTGGTTATGCGGAGCTATTGTAAATACCATCCCTTAGAATCAGCTATTTGGCATAACCCCCGAATAGACGCATTTTATTGTGAAAAATGTGTTGATGGGTCTGAAAGCGCGGGGGGGCATGGTGTAGCCAAATCATTGGTGACGGGTGAGGACCTGCATTATCTTGGAAGCGCGAATAGCGCTGCACCATTTTGGGAGGTATTGCCTGATATTTTTGCGTACCCTTTTCATAAGAATGCAGCTATTTTCTTAGGGTTATTAATTGCTCTTGGCGGGGCGGTGATGCAAGTCGGAGGTATCGTTTCTCTGGTCGTTTTATTTGTACTGTTGGCTCTGATTACCAAGTACGGTTTTCTGGTCATCGCTTCTACTGCAGAAGGTAAAGCGGGGCCACCTAATGCTTCCGATGCGATGAATGGCGGTTTTGATTTACTGGCAAAACAATTGTTAGTTCAGTTGTTTTTTGGCGGTTTTGTATATTTAGTGGGCATGATTGGAAGTTCGCTTCTTGACTTTTTAGCTGTTGCGCTGGTGGTGTTTGCTTTGCCTGCTAGTTTAATGATGTTTGCAGTGGAGGAGGATGTTGCTAGCGCAGTGAATCCCGCTGACTTGATGCGTTTAATTGGTCATATTGGTTGGGCATATTTACTGCTATATCTTTTCTTGTTTTTGCTATCTGGGTCCAGTATGGGTGTAGTGGCGCTATTTGCTGGAGAGGTATCTGAAAATGTATTGTTGACTATTTTTATGGCAAGTACGCTGTACTTTTTAATGGTCGCGTATCGTTTAATGGGGTACGTCATTTTTCAGTATCAAACTGAATTGGGGTTTGTTTCTGAAGATCAAAAAACGAAAGATCGGCGGCGTAAAAATGTCAATATTATAGATGCAAAAGTGGATGCGTTCATTAAGGAAGGTTGTTACGAGAAGGCGCTAAAACTGTTGCATAAAGAAGCTAAATTGCGCCCAAGTAGTGTGCGAACCCATGAGAATTTAAGTTGCCTATTGAAGGCGATGGGTGATAAGGATCGCTACAAAGAACATGGTAATGTGTATATGAAAGTTGTGTACGGCTTTGGGGATGAATCTCGATTATACTTTTTATATTGTCAATATCACGATGAGGATCCTCATTTTATTCCTGATGCCCCAGAAGTGCGCCACTGTTTGGCTGAACAGCTTTATCAGCGTGGCAAATTTAAGGAATCATTAGCACTGTTGGCAAATCTGCATAAAGATTCTCCAAATTACTTAGAAGTGCCTCATGCGTATTTACTGATGGCAAAAGTATTGTTTGAAGGACTGTCGAATCCGAAAAAAGCGTTGCAATTTCTTGGGTTTATTAAGAAAAACTACCCAAACTACCCAAACAAAGAAGCGATTGTTGAGTTAGCTACAGCATGCAAGGATGCCATGGAGTGAGGTAAATACAACCTTAGTTATAACTAAGGTTGTATTTACAAAACAGCTCTTAGTCTAAGAAAAAATCCGGCATTAATTGACTGTCGTCTAGTTCTGGGTTGACGCGGTAAGCACTGAAATCTTCTACACCGTCTTCTCTTAATAGATCTTCGTCTATGAAAAAGTTCGCAGTTGTCGTGCGACTGTCTTTGGTGAGAATGCTGTAAGCAGCATCTGCCATGATTTCTGGTGTGCGGGAGGCATTTACAACATGCTCTCCGCCGATGTTGTTTTTAACCGCTGCAGTGCCAATGGTTGTTTTTGGCCACAATGCATTGAATGCGATACCGATAGATTTAAATTCTTCTGCCATGCCTAACACACACAAGCTCATGTTGTATTTTGAAATGGTGTAGGCAACATGTCGAGCGAACCAGTTGGGATTTAGGTTGATGGGTGGAGAAAGGGTAAGAACATGGGGGTTATCAGCTTTTTTAAGGTGTGGAATAGCTTTTTGAGAGACTAAAAATGTGCCTCGATAGTTGATTTGATGCATTAGGTCAAAACGTTTCATCGGCGTATTTAACGTAGGAGTCATGTTAAGAGCACTGGCATTGTTTACCAGGATATCAATACCTCCAAAAGTTTCTACTGTTTTGTTGATAGCTGCTTCAACTTGCTCCTCATTTCTGACGTCAACAACCAATGCAAGAGCCTTTCCGCCAGCAGCTTCTATTTCTGCGGCTGCGCTATAGATCGTGCCCTCTAACGTTGGGTGAGGCTCGGTGGTTTTTGCTGCAATGGCTATGTTGGCACCGTCTTTTGCTGCCCGAATGGCGATTGCTTTACCTATGCCTCTACTTGCCCCTGTGATAAATAACGTTTTGCCCTTTAAACTATTCATATATTAAGCCCTTTGGTTTAGCGCTGTTCTAATTGTGAGGTATTATCAATCAAAATCGCAGGCCAAGCAAGCGCTTGGTTTTGGTGGGGTTGAATGTCATTTGAACTTAACTGAGCTTTCTTTAAGAAAGCATTGGCTAGTGAGTATATTGATCTACACTTCAAACTAAGGTGTGTAATGTCGGTTAGGAGAATGGAAATGACAGAAGCAGCGTTGGCGCTGGAGCCTGGTGTGGATTTATTTGATAACTCTGGAAATCTGGAGGTAATCACTTTCAGTATTGATAAAGCGCAGTACGCGATTCCAATTTCTCAAGTGCGTTATATAGAACAGGATAATCGTAAAACCACTAGTGTGGACTCGGTGAATGGGGTAGTGGAAGTTGTTCAATATCAAGGTGAGACGGTACCTATTTGTGAATTTTCAGAAATGGTTAATGTTGAATCAGAATATAAGCAGAATGTGGTGCTAGCTGAGCTGTTAAAAGTCCGAGAGCTTGATCATATTGGGTGGATGGATGCATTAGAGGCGTCCTTGCGTAACGATGTTGAGTTTGCAAAAGCAAAAGATCCTCATTTATGTGCTTTTGGTAAATGGTATGACACGTTTGAAGCAAAAGATGAGGTGCTTGCGGAGATCATGGTTCGGTTTGATGAACCACATAAGCAGATTCACGGGTTAGCCGATACTTTGCTGGGAATGCTTGCTGAGGGTGATAAAGAGGGTGCACTGGAGCGTTTTGATAACGCTAAGAAAATTATTTTCGGCCGGTTGTTGACATTGTTTCAACAAGCAATAGATCGCGTGCAAAGTCTGATTCGACCTGTTTTAGTTTTTGTTGCTAGAAAAGGTGGGAAGCCATTGGCAGTACGTTTAAATGCGATTAATGAAATTGTGACCTGTCATGAGAAGCAGTTTGCCCCTTATGATGTAAATATGACTAATTTGGGAAAAGAGCTTGAAGTGATTGTAGGTTATCTGCAGAGCGAAGGTGCTGATGCACCAACGGTTTTACTTGATTGGCGTTTGCATGATTAAGTAAGTGAAGAAAGCAATCTGAAGCTGAAAAGCCCTCTACGCGAGGGCTTTTTCTTGCCTGTTGTTCAGCCTTCATTCAGCTAGGGAGAGTTACTCTAACATTATCAGTGATTAATCCATTGGCGACAGGGTCGTGAGGACATGATGATGAAAGCAAAAATACGCATATTGTTAGGGGTTACCGGGGTGTTATTGGCAGTATCAGTTCAAGCTGATCCTGCGTCGCGTTATGAGTTTGGAACGGTGTTGGAGTCGCACCCTATTATGGCGGTATCTCGGCTACAGGAACCTAGGCAACAATGCTGGGATGAACCCGTAGTATTTCAGGAGCGGCGACGCCAATCTGCTACCGGAACCATATTAGGAGGGATCATTGGTGCAGCGATTGGTAACAAAGTCGGCCATGGGCGAAGTAATAAGCGTGTTGGTGCTGTGGCTGGTGCGGTATTAGGTGCTACGATTGGTAATGATATTAGCCGAAAGGGACGTCATGGGCATAGTTATCAAGCGGTAGAGCAACGATGTCGTACTGTTTATGAGGTTGTAGAAGAGGAACGGGTGATTGGTTATAACGTTAAGTATCGCTATGCAGGGCATACCTACACCACAGAAACAGAAAAAGACCCAGGTAGCTCTCTACGTTTAAAAGTCTCGATTGAACCTATGGAATAAGGTTGCCGAACCTAGATGGTGATCAGTAGCAATAGGTTGTAAACTTATTGCTAGAATTCATAACCATATGTGTAGGGTGAGGTACGTTGTGATTAAACAATGCCTATTGATAATTGTTTTTTTATTCACTGTAAGCAGCAACGTTGCATGGTCTGCAGGGATTGGTGTTGAGCGAGCTGTGAAGAATGTAAAAAAGCAGTATTCAGGGAAAGTGCTAAAAGCAGAAAGAATTAAGAGTAAAGGGCCTAAGGTATTTAAGGTAAAGCTACTCCTGCCAGGAGGAAGAGTTAAAAATGTCTTTGTGGATGGATCAACTGGAAAAGTGTTCGAGCCTTAATCAATGCTATGGCTGTTGTAATACGTTAAAGAACGTTACGAGGAGAGGTTACGTTGCGCTTATTGGTTGTAGAAGATGAGATCGCACTGCAGGAACAATTAAAACAAGCACTAGAAAAAGCAGGGTACAGTGTTGATGTTGCTTCTGACGGTGAGGAGGGGTTGTTTCTAGGAAGAGAGTACTCTTATGACTTGGTTATTGTTGATTTGGGGTTGCCAAAGTTGAACGGAGTGGAGCTTATTCGACACCTAAGAGATGAGAACTATAACTATCCGGTGTTGATATTGACTGCTAGGGGGAATTGGCAAGACAAAGTGGAAGGGCTTGAGGCGGGAGGTGACGATTATGTCGTAAAACCATTTCACTTAGAAGAAGTCATGGCTCGGATTAATGCCTTGCTCCGGCGTGCTGTGGGCTTGGCAAAACCTTCGGTAGTTTATGGGCCAATTGAGTTGGATACTGTGGGTCAACAGGTCAAGCTGAATGGTCAGCAAGTTGAGTTAACCAGTTATGAGTATAAAGTCATTGAATATCTTATGCTGCACCCAGGGGAGGTTGTTTCTAAAACCACATTAACTGAACATATTTACGATCAAGACTATGACCGGGATAGTAATGTGATTGAGGTTTTTGTGGGGCGCTTGCGCAAGAAGCTAGACCCTAAGAATAGTGTTAAGCCTATCGAAACGTTACGTGGGCGAGGGTATCGCTTTACGTTAATGAAAAATGAAAAATAACCTCATGTTCACGTCTTTGCGAGGAAGGCTATTTAGCTCAACACTTATTATATTAGTGCTGTTTCTTGGTGGGACGGGGTGGGGGTTACATCAAGCGTTTACTCACAGTGTAAAACAAGGCGCCCAAGAACAGTTACAGCTGCACTTGTATGGTTTGCTCGCAGCAGGCAATGAAATTGATAACTCATTGTACTTACCAGAGGTATTGCAGGAACCTCGTTTTAATACACTAAGTTCGGGGTTGTACGGCGCGGTGCTTAATGGGCAAGATGTTGATGAAAAAGGAGGACCAAAAAAACCGTTACCTGTTTGGATATCTGAGTCTTCACTTGGGGTTGATTTCTCTTCGGTAAAAATGCTACTTCCTGGGGCAGCTCAATTTGATACGGTTTTTGATGATGACCTTACATTTTATCAATTAGCTCTAGGTATTGTTTGGGAAGGAGTGGGAGGAGTAGAGCGCACTTACACATTTGTTGTAAGGGAAAATGTTGAGCGCTATCAGGCTCAATTAACGTCATTTTTAGACGTTTTGTGGAAGTGGCTGTTGGGGCTGGGGTTGATATTGTTGGTGACGCAATGGCTGGTCATGCAGTGGGGGTTGTCTCCGTTACGTTTGTTGGCGCAACAAGTTGCATTGATTGAAAAGGGCGAAAGCCAACGTCTGGAAGGGCGCTTTCCTTTGGAAATATCCCCCGTAGTGAATAATCTTAATCAATTGGTTACCCACGAACATCGACAACGTGAACGTTATAAAAATACGTTAGGAGATTTGGCGCACAGCTTAAAAACCCCATTGGCGGTATTACGCGGCGCTACTGATTCGGCCCAACCAGTTGACGCTTTGCCAGAGGTGGTGGAGTCGCAAGTAAAACGAATGGATCAAATTGTTGACTATCAATTAAAGCGTGCCGTGGCATCTTCTGGTGCGGTAAAAATAGGTAAAGCTATTGTCATTGATATTATTTGCGAAAAATTGCTTACAACGCTCGATAAAGTATACAGAGATAAAAAAGTGCATGCATCGATTGAGCGAGAAGGGTTAAAGGTTGAATCATTAAAGTTTATAGGCGATGAAGGGGACCTGTTAGAGGTTATGGGAAACCTTTTAGATAATGCTTACAAACACTGTGTTCGAGAGGTCAAAGTAACGTTAAGGTTAGGTGAGACTCAACAGCAGGGTGTTTTGTTATTTGAAGACGACGGTGTTGGAATTCCAGAGGACGTAGGAGAGCGAGTGTTGAATCGAGGTGTTAGGGTTGACACCGCAATGCAGGGTCAAGGTATCGGGTTGGCCGTTGTGCAGGATATAGTGGCGGGGTACCACGGGAAAGTTAGTGTTGGCCGTTCTAAGGTTTTAGGCGGTGCAAGTATTTGTATAGAAATTCCTTGTGTTACCGATGAGTAAACTTGAGTCTGCAAAATCTTTAGACATGGCATTCAATACGCCTAAAACCATTTGTTGATCTTTTCTGCTAGCAGTGAATGAGTGATTGGCTTTTTAAGATAATCATTCATACCTGCCTCTAGACAAAGTAAGTGATCCCCAGGGTTGGCATTGGCGGTAACCGCGATAATAGGTACTTGGGCCATTGGCCCTGATGTTTTACGGATGAGTCGAGTGGCTTCATAGCCATCCATTACGGGCATTTGACAGTCCATTAGAATCAAATCCACTTCATTGTAATTGGCAAAATCAACGGCTTCCTGTCCATTGTTACAGCTGAACACGGCAAGGTCCATTTTCTTTAAAATACCCGAAATGACGAGTTTATTAACGTAATTATCTTCGACGACTAATACGCGGGTACCTGGTGCGACTGTTGATGTTGGGGTAGGTTGTAATGTATGTGTTTCTTGGCTTTCAGGAACACCAACAGATAGGTCAACACTTACCTTTGTCCCTATACCAGGGGTTGAATCAAAGGAGAGAGTTCCATGTAGGATATCAACGACCCGTTTGCATAAGGCAAGACCTATACCTAGCCCCCCTTGTCGTCGAGTTAGAGAACTGTCTACTTGCCTAAATGATTCGAAAATGGATTGTTGCTGCTCAATAGGAACGCCACAACCGGTATCAGCGATGGTGAGGCGAAGGCCTATCGTGTTTGTGCCATCGTCGTTGTTTGGGTTGGCTTTAGCGGATAGAGTAGGTGTTATCGATAATGTTACGTTACCGTTTTCGGTGAATTTGACAGCATTATCCAGCAAATGTGAAAGAATGATGATCAATTTGTTTCTGTCGCTGCTGATAACGAGGGGGATATTGGGATCAATGTGAGTGCTATAAATTATGCCACGCACAGCGCAGCGCATATCTAAGTTCTTTGATAATTGCTGCAATAGAGCATGCAATTCAATGGGTTCATTTTGTTGGAATAATGTTCCTGCTTCACTTTGCGTAAAGGTGAGGATATCTTCGACCATTCCCAGCATATCATTGCTAGAGCGTTTTATGGTTCGAATATGTTCTTGTTGCTCGTCATCCAAATGAGTGAATTCTAGTAATTCTGTTGCACCATAGACACCGTTCATAGGGGTACGTAACTCGTGGCTTATGACCGATAGAAATTCATCTTTAAAGTGGTTGCTCCCTGCAAGTAATCGGTTGGATTCTTCTAGTTGTGCTTTCGATTCAGCTTCTATTTTTTGATTCTCGCGACGTATTTGATTAATTCTGTCTCCTAGGGCCATGGACAGTAAGATAGTTTCTAATGCTGCACCGGTATGAGCGGAAAGAGATGAGTACTCATTAAATGGGATAACGCCCATTAATGTAAGGAGCCAAATGACGGAGCCAATAATGAGGCAGACCCATGCGATAAGAAAGTAGCGGGCCGTGGATAAGTGTTGCTTGAGAGCAATTATGCCAGCAGTGATTGCATTACCAATAACTAGCAGGGTTAATATGACAACAGATGAGTGAAATGGGTATGGTTGAAGAATTAAGATTAATAAAATATTGATGAGACACAAAATGATAATGGACCAAAATATTCTATGGATAATAGGTTGACGCTCTCGGGTGTGTAAAAATTTTTGGCAAAATAGAGCACCAAATATCGTTGGCCCCATTGCCATAATCATATTGCACCCGTAGGTAATGTTGGCGGGGTTAACAAAGGGGAGGACTTTTCTTAAGGTGCCATCAGATGAAAGAGTAAAAAGGAAAATGGATGCGATATAAAAAACGTAAAATAGGTAGCTTTTATCCTTTGTCGAAAAATATATAAATAAGTTAAATAACCCCATGACGGCAAATATTCCGTAAAAACTACCGTGAGCATATGACTTTACGCGTTCGTTAGAAAGCAGGTGGTCAGCGTCGAGCACGGATATGGGGGTGATAATTGGTGAGTCACTTGCTATCTGAAAATACACTGTTTGTTTGTTGTTTGGTTGGCGAGTTAAAGGAAAAGCAAAGCCGTGGGTATTGGATTGTTCTTCTTGTGTAAATGTCCCATAACCGGAGTGAAATCCTTCGTAGGAGCCCTGTTCGTTGGGTGAATAGAAATGAATGGATTTTATATGTGGATAACTTATTTGTACGTACCAGGTTTTATCGCTTTTGGGCAGTATCAACGTGGCCTTTGCCCACCATGTTGATGAGCGTTTACCGAGTTTAGGAATGCGTTTTTCTAGTGGAGTAAAGGACAGTTGAGTGATCTGTTCAAAGGTAAGTGAGTTGGAGGTATCTTCAAGTACCATCAGATATGGAGTAAGCGGTAATGGCTTTCCGTTCAAAATGGTAACGGATTGACTCTGTGCGACAGCACAAAATAGACAAGCTGCTACGAAGGTGAGTTGTCGAAATATAGGCAATAGTAACAATTGATAAGACATAGGCTCAATCGTTGGTGATTGTTAAGGGTTATGGGTTTAGTATAGAGAACCTTAATAGTTTAGCTAAAAAAGCTGAAGAGAGTGTTACAAAGAGAAAAATACCTAGATCAATTGCGTCTTAGTGGTAGGAAAACCTTACGTTTAACGTTATAAGCAACTAGGTTGACATTGTTTGTGGGAATGAACAACTTGTTGTTATCCTCCACCAAAAACAGCGAATAATTGAAGGAAACCTGCTGCTAAACCTAATATTGCACCAACGCCGATTAACTTCCATTCATCCTCTTTAAACGCGGGCCTGAGTATTTCTTGGAACTCAGAAGGTGAGAGCGATTCCATTCGGCTTCGCAGAAGGTTTTCGATAACCTCATGTTGCCCTTCGCTGAATGCCTGGTTATGAACAAGTTCGTCTTTAGCGATAGATAGTGCCATATCTGCGGCACGGTATTTTAAATCGATATAGCTTTGAGTACCCATAAAAGCACGGGTCAGTGGCTTCCCTACACCCATAACCCCCCAGCTCGTTGTTTCATCAATAGACTTTCTGATGTGGCTTTGGATCATTTTTTTGGCCCGGTCAGATTTAGGGCCAGTTAGCATTGCGTGCAGAATGTTGTTTATGGTAATGACTTCTTGAGTGGTGATGCGACAGAGAACTCTTGCCACCTCCGCTTGACGCTTAAGGAATAACCCTTGTAGGCGGTAGGGGCCTATTTTTATAGGCTCTAGTGGCTCAAATATTACTTTCAGAGCAATAACATTGGTGAGGTAGCCTACTAGTAATCCGAATAGCGGCAATATCCACCATAAAGGGTAGAAATACCAAATTATCATCTGAATAAAACCGAATAGTGCGCCGAAGTAGATTCCTGATTTGATAATAAATTTAAACTCATTCTCGCCGGCTTCTTGGAAAATTCGGTTTAGGAGTTCTTTGTTTGCGGTGAGTTTTTCAACAACCATATGCTCTAAATCAAATAGGTCATCAATATTTGTCCCTACGTCCTCAAGCATTGTATTTGCCATATCAGGTAATTGTTTTCTGACATTTTTGTAGATATTAGTGCGAACATTATTGGGAAGGTTTTCCCACAAAGTGGCATTTTCATTGATCATTAACTCATCAATATACTCAACTATACGTTGGTCCATCATTTTAACGAGTTCTTTGGCGAGTCGGTCGCGATCAATCTCTCCGTATACCTCTGCAACGTTTGCTAACGCGGATAGACCTTTTTCAACGACTACTTTGGCCATTTTTTCGGCCTTTGAAGGGATAACACCTTGCCAGCCAATGAGTAGTGGTTGGTAACCCATAAACTTTTTTGGAACGAACATTAGCTGAATGGCTAGCCAATTTGTGCTCCAACCAACAATAGCGGCAACAACAGGGATGCTGAGGTATTTCCATAGGTCTGGGTGGGAAAGGATATCTGTTATCACAATGTATGAGCTTATTTTAGTATTATTTATTATCGTTTTGCGTGAGAATCGTTAGGTTATTTTCTAACAGCCTCCTGCATAGTGTCAGTTTAGACGTTTTTTAAGATTCTACGCGATGAACACTAATTTCGGTATCTATTTTTATTGGTCGAACAAGAGGGGGTCAGGCTTGGTTTTGGTGGCGACGTATGGCAGATGCTAATACCAATAACAATAGTGCGACCAATGATAAAGGGGCAGGGGAGGGTATAGTGTTTGATGAGTGCTCTATGGGCTCTTCTGATGACGCCCTCGTACTTTTCGTGCTAGCAGTAAAAGTTGCTATATTAAGTGTTGAATTCAGGTTGTACGGTTCAGATAAGTTGCCACTGGAAACGGCTGATGGAGAGTTAATACTGGCAAAGGAAGTGTTAGGAAATGATGAGAATACTAAACTTAGCGATGCGAAGCTGATAACCATTAGCAAAACACCTAACCACAGCGAAGTTCTGCTTGTGTTGTTTGGCTGGGCGCCACATTTTGTATTTTGTCGTGTCATCATCAGTTATTTCTCTGTAACCTTTGACCTGGTAATGTATAGAAACGTGCCATTTGGTATATAACTTTAGTTAGAATAAACCAAGGGGCTAAAAGTGGTATTTTTTTGTATTAAAAGTGTGACGCAGTTGGCTTTTTTGGTTGCGAATTGATCGCTTATTGATTGATAAATAAAAAGCGCTGACCTAACAATGAGTTGCTGTTATATGTTCTATTATATTGTTTTGATAATCAGCCGTAGGACTAGTGATAGGGGGTTGAGTCAGTAACATCAAGCTGGTCTTTGTGAAGGTGTAGTTGTGCATATTGCTCCCATACCCTTTTTTTGAGAAAGACTTGATACAATTCATGATCAATATGCTGCCTGTCTCGCATCCCTTGTAAAATTGCTAATGCCTGACTAATTTTCATGGGGTTCTTATAGGGGCGGTCTTGAGAGGTTAGTGCTTCAAAAATATCTGCAATTGCCATGATACGAGCGGGTATAGACATTTGTTCGCGTGTTAACTGTTTCGGAAATCCAGTGCCATCCATCTTTTCATGGTGACCTCCTGCATATTCAGGTACTTTTTTAAGGTGTTTAGGAAAGGGGAGTGAGTTTAACATTTCGATTGTGACACGCATATGGTCGTTAATTTTATTCCTCTCCTCCGTATTTAGAGTGCCTCGGCTAATGCAAAGATTGGATGCGTCAGAGGGAGATAGTAGCGGGTGTTGTTTTTCATTGGAATCTTTCCAGGTAAGTGCAGCGATGCGTTGGACTTGCTCCTTGTCTTCTTCAGAGAAAAACTCCGCCCCTTTGTTGGCCTGGTTAATAAATGCCTGATCATCATTAAGTTGCGTGATTTTACTTTGGTAGGTTTGTTCTGCATGCGTATCTTTGCCATAGGTTAGGCAATACTCAAGATAGGAGCTGTATTCTTGTTGTTTGATTAGCTCGAAATGTGCGTTGATACTTTCAATGCCATCGCGGAGACTGTGAAGTTTGGTGGATTTATCTAAAATGGAATCTGGGGTGGAAAGTTTTCCGCAATCATGAAGCCAGGAGGCAACTTTTAATTCATACCAGCCATCGGCATCAAGGGAGAATGATGGGAAATATTCTGTGTCTTGACAGGCCTCTTCAGCTAAAAGCTCTGTGATTACGGGTACGCGTTGACAGTGAGCAGAGGTGTGAGGTGATTTTGCATCAATCGCTTTTGCAATACACTGAACAAAGGCATCAAGTAAATTTTTATGGTCTTGTAATAATATTTGATTTTCAAGTGCAATGGCGGCGTAAGTGCTCAGGGCTTTGATGATGGGTTCTAAATGTGCGTCAAATTCACAGGGTTCATGAGTAATAGGGTGAATTGCATTAACCAATTGTAAAACGCCAATCACGTCATTGGCGTGGTTAATTAAGGGTACCGATAAAAAAGAATGTGAGTGATAGTGTGAGTTCCTGTCAAATTCGTGAGTTCCAGAAAAATCAAAGGTTAGATTGTCATAGGCATTTTTTATATTAACAAGCTGTTTTGTTATTGCAGTAAAACTCGCAATGTTTTTATCGTTGGGTACGCTATCAGAAGTGCCATCAGAAATATAAAGGGGTAGAGCATCGAAGGATATGGGTGTCTCTGATGTACCGCCGAGATGCAAACTTAGCTTCTTGTTTTTTAGAATGGTAAATTCCAGCGCGGGGCCAGAATCTGTTTGAGTTAGTAGATAAAGGGTGCCACCTTCTGCTTGGCATATAGTTTGTGCTTCGTCTAAAATAGTTTCAAATAACCGAGCAGCTTCTTTTTGACTGGCAAGACGAATTAATAAATTGTGTTGCTGGTCTAGCATGATGTTGTTTTCAATGCTAATCGCGACAAGCGAGCTAAGCGCTTCAATTATGTTTTTATCATGTTGGTAAAATGCAGCCCCTTCAACTCCGTCAAGTGAATCATTGTGGTGAGCGTTAATAAGTTGTAATACGCCAATGATATGTTCATCGTGGTTTTTTAGCGGAACTGTTAAAATAGAATGTGTGTGGTAATGGTTTTCAACGTCAAAACAATCTATCCCGCTAATGTCATAATCGGTGTTTTTGCGTACATTGGTAATGTTGATGGTTTTTTTACTAAGAACACAGTGAGTAGCAATATGGTGATTGTTGGGTTTAAGAGACTGCGGATCATAAAGTGGGAAATCTGGAAGCGCGTTGTTTTTCCGATTAGTTATTGAAATGTTAAGGGATGTGTTACGCATAATTACGGGGCTTAACATTAGGCCTTTGTCACTCTCCGTTGTTAAATAGAGAGTGCCTCCGTCGGCGTGGCAGCATTGTTGTGCCTCTAGTAGAATAAGCTCATAAAGCCTCCAGCGATCATGTTCCGAGGATAATGCTTTGGCAATCGTGAGTATTTTGGGTAAAAAATCGTACGATTCATGTTGCTGCATGGTTTGGGGCTGCTATGTTGTCCTGAATTGCCATCGTGGCCTTATATTATATTAGCAGCTATTCGGTTATGTCATTTTACTTCCGCTTTAAGCCGGCTAGGAATAAGCTGGCGAGTAATTTCCAGCTTATTGAGCCTCCACTGCCTCTGGAGCTGCCGTTTGTTGAGCTGAGTGGACTACCTCAAAGGGCTATAAATAGAAGGTTGCTGCTAAAAAAGCTCGATATCAGACCCACTATCATCATCTATCGTTTCATCTGCATGTGTTTGGTCGAATCGCGTAAATATCATATCCAGTATTTTTTGTTGACGCTCCGATAAATGTGTAAGCAATTTTGTTATTGTATGAAAAGATTCGCGTAGCTTATCAGATTGATCGCTAAGGTCATGGGTGTTGTTTATAGCATCTTCTGCTTGTTTTAAAAGGAAAACTTCTTGATCCTCCTCTAACCCCATGTGGTGTAGCTTCTCTTCTAACTCTGTTAGCATTTTGGTTAGAGATACGATCACGTTTTTTTGACTGTCATTTAATGATTCTGATAAATCAGAGAGAGTGCTGTTAACCGCTTGAAAAGAGGATGATACGCTTTGACTCTGCTGTAACAATGCGTGCTCCGTATCCAGTGCTTTAATTTTTGCATCTGCAGCACCAAGTAGCGACGGTAAAAGGTCTTTGTAGCGCCCATAGGTGGCCATATCGTTTATGGGCATGTTTTTAATTAATAACGATACCCTTGGATAGGTTATTTGTGTTCTGCAGCCGAAATCATGAAAGCGATTACCTGCGACCTGTAATGCGGGCATCAACTCCATCTCTAACGGGGTTGCATTGCCTTTTGAAGAAAAGAACTTATTGCCTTCCGAAGTGCTGAAAAATAAGCAGCAGTTGAGGTTCAAGCTATTTGTTACTTGGAGAAATCGATAGGATAATTGCTCAAATGAAGTGATTGCATAAGCGCTTTCCATAAATTGAATGACTTGACCAAGCTCGTTGTTGCCAATCATTGCGATTAATGCTGTTTGTGATGCATCTTCAGCTTTGGTTACTAGTGCTTTGTGTGCAGTATGTTGATTGCTGTGTATATTGAGTTTGGCAATTAATTCTTCTTTTTCGCAGGGTTTTGTAAGGAAGTCGACAGCTCCGGCTTCGTACCCTAGCATCTTTTCTCGAGTAGACGTTTTTCCAGAAAGAAAAATGATGGGTATGTTACATGTTGATTTTTCTTGTTTTAGTGCATCGCAGACTTCATAACCATTCATACCAGGCATTTCAACATCTAAAAGGATGACGTCAGGCAATTGCTTTTTGGCGATCGTTATCCCTTCCTGGCCGTCACTTGCACAAACAGGCAAGTAATTTTGATTGAGTGTTTTACTGATGAATTTTTGGATGAATTTATCATCATCAATAATAAGAATTGACTGAAGCTTTTCTTGTTTAGAATTGTTTGGTGATACATTCATTTAGATGCCAATATCACTTTTTGATTCATTGCATGTGGGAGGGGGGCGTGATGATGTATCATGTTTTTTTTTCTCCTTCTGCAATTTCTTTTTCTTAAATATAGATACCGCTCTAGTGTAAATGTTCAGTTGAGCCCAGAAAAGGCTGAATACATATAAAAAGAATCCAACTTGTAGAGGTGCCTCTATCAAGGAAAATGAGGGGATGATGTTGGTTATTTCAAGGACAAAAATAAATGAGCCAAAGGATAGCCAAAAGAACCCTAGTAAGGTTACTTTGTTGGGGCGTGATAATCGCTGCCAGTGCCGAACGGATAGATAAGTTAATAAGAAGAAAAATATGGTGGCGGTGACAAAGTCAAGAATGAGTGCGGTGGTATAACTGATTGCAATTGGGGCTATTAATAACAGTATATTAGCCACACTTAGTGATAATAACGAGTGGTGCCAGCGGTTCCCCAATGCCATTTTAGAGAATATTATGTACAAATAGAGGGATAAAAACGTAAGGGATCCAGGTATCAGCGTCGCTAATCCCATACGGTTCCAAAATGGATGTTCTGGCCATATATATTGAAAGGCATAACCTTCAATAGTTAATAGCGCTAATAGCGGAGTAATGATCATGCCTGGAAATATAAAACGTCGAATACGAGGTTGTGGAGAAAGTCGATAGAGAGCATATGCCATTAGTCCAAATAAAAGAGTGAAATAGGAAAAATTAAAACGATTCTCAAATTGACTGATCTTCCAAAATGCATTATTGCTCCACATTGTGAGTGGTGCCTGTAGGGAATGGCTTCCTGTTAACCTAAAAAATAACTGGCTATTGCTATTGGGGGCGATTGATATAGGAATGATAAAGTTATGGTGGGCAATGGGCCGGGAGCTGAAATGTAACTCACTGCCCATAATATAGTTTGCTAGCAAACGACCCTGTTGATTTATGTGGTAAAATTCCACGTTGTCTATTAGAGAGTAAGGAAGTTCAATAACTCTATCGATTGAGGTGTTTGAGGGGTTTGATAATGTTGTTGATAGCCAGATTGCAGCGTCGGAAAAGCCAAAGTTTAGATGTTTATCTTGGGGGGAGGACCATACTAATGTATTCGTTTTTGTGATATCAGCAATCTCACGTTTTTTGCTGATATCCATGTGATAACTTATATAGGGGGCCAGATCCTGTTTGCTTAAGCTGCCATCTACCATCATGCTCACCGCTAGAGCCCCTTTTGATGATAAAAGAGTAAAGACAGATATAAGGGTAAACACTACAAGGTCACGAATGTTCAAAGATTGTGGCTCCTTCAATGGCTTTGCATCGCTTACTTCCTTCTATTTAATCGTCACCATATGTAATAACTGTTTTAATGGTTGTTATCTACATTTAGTTCACATGGCGGATAGGTTTAGATATACCTCTAGAAAGTAAAGCACAGTTAACAGGATTTACTGGGTGCCGGGATCGAAAGAATCTAATAATTTTCGTCTAACCCCGCCGGACTTATTGCGCATTTGAATAATAATTGCCCCAAAAAGTACTAGGGTCAGGACTAGCAGCCATGTTTGCCACCCAGTTGAGGGTTTTATTCCAGTGACTTCTAACACTCCTAGCAATACTAAGTGAAAGATATAAATAAACAATGCATGTTTCCCAACATTGTTTAATACGTGGGTAACTTTGGATGGATTTTTACTGTTTGCAAATATGAGCATGAAGATAACTAATACGAGTGTTAACCCACCACTGACTCTGAACAAGAAAATCGATGAATGGTTCCAAAAGTGAGCGCTGACTTTGGTTGGTCGAATGTCTCCTATGCCTAAGGCATATTGTATGGAATGTAAAACAGTGGTGATGGGGTCACCATAAAACAGTAGGAATTCACTTTTTACATCCACGGTCCAAGGGTCTTGATATGTAATGCTTAATAAACCTATAAAACGAATAAGGATAAATAGCGGCTGCGCGCTATCTATCCTTATTCGTTAGGGATTAGGGGGCAAGAGCTCGAGTGTTACATAACGGGTATTGATGTGCGTGCTTTACGTTAGCTGGTTTAATACTTCTAGTGTGGAATGATTGCTGCCAGAAGATTTGGCTGTTGCTAGATAGTTACTCATATACAGTTTCGTTTGATCCTTTACTTTCATAAAGTGAGCTTCGAAATAGGTCTCGATATCCATAGGCATGACATGAGGAGCGACTTTTAACAGTGTTTTGATAACAAGAGGAGATATCAAACGCAAGCCTATTGGGCGTTTGACTTTGTGTTTGGCCTCTAGGGCGGAGAAAATTTCATCTATCGAGTGTATTAATTGTTTGAGCAATGCAGTGTCATTTTTCAACGTAATAAAATCCCATTGGCTTGACTCAAGTGCAGTCAGAAAGGCCATCAGAAAGGCCGTTGGGAACAATGATTGTGTACGGACACTTTTTGATGACTTTGCCGCCATCTTTCCATCTAAGAACGTGGTAATGATTTCTTGGCGACGATTGATGTGACCGGAAAAGGGTGAAGGTACAAAAGGCGGTAACCAATACGCGGTACCGGGTAATTCAACGGTCTCTGTGGCCAATGGAGCTGAATAGCTGATCAATGTAATCATACCTTCAACAATTTGTTCGGCAGGGAATATGTTGGATAAGTGCTGGTAATCTTCAGTGCTCGGTTGGAGCATTACAATGGTCGTTTTTTCCGATATAGCTTGCTTAAAACCAATAAAATCAAATGACTGTAGTGCAGTGGAGGAGAAACAAAGGTATACCTGATCCCACTGTTGTTGCTGAATTTCATCAAAGTTGGAGACAAGAGAGTAATGGGTAAATTGAATGGGTTTTTTTAGTGATTTATCAGTGTTCATATGATAAAGAACAGACCCTTTGGACATCGTTTCAAGGTATTTCTCTCTTACAAAAAAAGTAACCTTGTGACCAGCATCTGAGAAGTGTTTCCCATAAACTAGGCCGACAGCACCTGCACCTAAAATTAAAATGTTCTTTTTCATCTGCGTCTCCGCTTATTAGAATAGTTGTATCGATGTTGTTAATTCTGTACGTTCTTGGAAGTACAGAATATATATCAACGGTGGATATTATTTTGTAGCAGCTTCACCAATCATAGCTTGTAGCCCTCGAGGTACCGCTCGTAAGCCTGCCATTGAAAATTTGTATAAAAGCCCTGGTACAATCACCGCCTTACCTTTGGATACGGCGCGTATACCTGCGTGGGCTACGGCATCGCTGGTCATGATTGCGTGTCGTCGAAACCCTGTAATGTTTTGGCCGGATACGTCCATGAACTCTGTGGCAGTTCCACCAGGGCATAGGGTTGTTACATTAATGTTAAATTCCGATAGCTCCTTATTAAGTGACTCTCCAAGGCTTAACACAAATGCCTTAGATGCAGCATAGGTGGCAAATTGTGGGATTGGCATAAAACCAGCAATAGAGGCAACCAGCAAGATATACCCACCACCGAGTTGCTTCATATCTTCAGAATAGAGATAGGTCAACTCTGTTAATGTTGTGGTAAGCAGGTGCATCATGTCGAGATGTGTATCAAGAGGTGTTAAGTGAAAAGCCCCGTGCTTGGCATAACCAGCGTTGTTAATCAAAATGTCTACATCAAGACCTAAGGCTTTGGTCTTTTGGTGTAATGATTTGCCTGCTTCAAGTGTTGCTAAGTCATGGCTGATAGTGCTCACAGTAATGTCGTACTGGGCCTCTAGTTCATACTTTAGCGCTTCTAACTTGTCACCACGCCTGGCTACAAGAATAAGGTTGCAGTGTTTTTCAGCCAATTGACGACTGATAGATTCGCCTATTCCGCTAGATGCCCCAGTGACTAAAGCTGTTTTACCTGCAAATTTATTCATAATTTACCTTTAATTTTGATTCGGATGAAATATAATCAGTTCGATGGTTGTGAAAATATCGTTCAATTCGATAGATGTCAAACTATAAATTTGTAGGAGTGCTCATTCATCGATAGAATAGCGCCAAATTTGTATACATAATTAGGCCTGGAGGTATTCTGGGGCGGTTGTCTGTATATCTCTAAAGAGGCTAGGAAAGTAGTATGTGTGACATTACAGTGGCGAAACTGAAGCGGATGGCAAAAGCCTTTAAGGCATTGTCTAACCCAAATAGACTTCAAATATATCTAGAGATTATTGATCAACGCAGTAAACGTATGGAAGGCCAGTTGGAAGGTGGCTGCGGGATTGCAGAGTGTATTAGTAAATTGAATATCGGTGCGCCAACGGTTTCTCACCATGTTAAAGAATTGGTGAATGCAGATTTGATTTCAGTTGAACGGAACGGAAAATTTATGACCTGTTATTTAAATGAGCCAATGTACAATGAGTTAAAAGAGTTTTTTGATGGGAAATCATTGTTTTCCGGGGCAGGGCTATTATCCGCAAAGAGTTAACTCATCATCAATGGACTCTATGGTTGGTTCGTCGATAAAGTCTGAGCAGGTGACGCTAATGAGTCAACAGATACGAAGCTTAATCTACAAGAGACACATTAAGAGGGTATGTCACTGCTACGGACTATATTAGTGGTGATTGATAAAGGCCTGGCGAAAATAAAAGTATGTAGAGATTGTAGGCAGAAATAATGCTCCGGTTCGTTCAGTAGAAATGTAAATTGCAAAATGCTGATGGAATAGCTTTTCCTTTTGTTTTGTAAGGTTTTTTTCTGTGGCCTTTTCTTTATTGATATATCAGCATGATGGTCGGAATTCGCCCCATTTTTCCTGTTTTTGTGTGGAGTTCTTTGCAAAGTTGTAATGTCAGTGTTTGTTGGCCTTGCACCAATATTGCGCTTGAATTTGCAATCAATATGCAGAAATAGGTGCGTTAAAATCTAA
This sequence comes from uncultured Gammaproteobacteria bacterium, assembly GCA_913063125.1. Taxonomy (GTDB): domain Bacteria; phylum Pseudomonadota; class Gammaproteobacteria; order Pseudomonadales; family Ketobacteraceae; genus 42-54-T18. Next base: position 23,658 of record CAJXZM010000010.1, read on the forward strand.
TCCATTGATTTTTACCCACTTTATTGTGCTCCGATTTCTTGCATTCGTAAAAAATCCCCCATATATTTAGGTGACTGGTGAGTCTTTTTTGCCATGTTTTGTTAGACAGTGGCTTTGAAAAGGCTTTGAGTAGATACGTAATGTATGGGGGCACTCAATGATTAAAGGATATATAGATCCTAATTTCTCAAATGTCGGAAGCTTGTTTGAAAAGCTTATTCCAAGTAATGGGAACGGGGGGGCTGCGTTATGTGTGTACCACTGTGGTAAACCGGTTGTTGATATTTGGGGCGGCACAAAAAATGAATTGGGCGAGTGCTGGGAAGAGGATACTTTGGCGTTGTCTTTTTCCACAACAAAAGGCATAGCATCAACGTTGCTGCATATTTTGGCTGATCGTGGATTAATTAAATACGACGTGCCCATTGCAACGTATTGGCATGAATTTGGCCAGGCTGGTAAGCACGATATAACCGTTCGGCATTTACTTTGTCATGAATCTGGTATGTATGACATACACCGATTACTCGATCACTCCAGCCAGCTAAATAGTTGGGATACGGTGATTAATAAAATTGAAAAAAGTAAAGCATCACACCGTCCAGGTTTGGTTAACGGCTATCATGCATTAACCTATGGTTATTTAATAGGGGAACTGGTTTCTCGCGTAACAGGTAAACCTTTCGCGCAGGTGCTTAAAGAAGAGCTGGCAGACCCCTTGGGGTTAGATGGCATGTTTGTTGGGTTGCCAGATGATGAATTGCACCGACGGTCGACATTGATTAGTCACCAGGTTCCTGACGCGGCTTCTCCTGGGAAACCTAAAAGCTTGCAATCTTTTATTTTGAAACAGGTTATTGCTGGGGCCATCCGTTTATCAGGTGCTAATCCCAATAATATCCGAGCCGGATTATTACCTCGTGGTATGTCGGCGTTTGATTTTAATTCTAAAGAGACAGTACAAAGCTGTATCCCTTCAATGAATGGCATGTTCACGGCTCGCTCGCTCGCAGCGGTTTATAATATGTTGGCAAATCAAGGGGAAGGTAATGGCCAAAAAATTCTGTCTGGCGCTACGATTCGAGAAGCATCAACTATTCAGAATATGCGTAGAGATAAGGTCGTGCCAATCCCTATGCGTTGGCGTTTAGGTTATCACCGAGTCTTTACTACGGGTCCAAAAACACCTCACGCATTTGGTCATTTTGGTTACGGTGGTTCTGGTGCATGGTGTGATCCTAGTCGGCAACTTTCTGTTGCGATGACGTTGAACAGTGGTATAGGTACACCTTTTGGAGACTCTCGATTAGCGCGTGTTAACGGTGTGGTAATTAGGTCTGCAGAAAAGTTAGCTGAGAATAGAGGTGCGGTGTTGGGCTATAATTAAAATCATTATCACATCAATATAAAAATGCTAAATAGAAAAGGTCGACAGTTACTCTGCTGACCTTTTTTTCGATTTTTTATTATGCCAGCAACTGGCGAGCTAGCACACCGCAACCCATTAACATAAATACGTAAGTTGCTCCAGCGGTGATTTGTCGTAGTTTGAACAAAAATGAAATCATGCTGTAGGCATAGGCAATGCGAATAAAGATAAAGTTAAATGCTAAAAATGCTACCAACCCTTTATCAGTACTTCCCATATCCAGCGTTAGGATGAGAAGTGCAAACGGGACAATAAATTCTAGAGTGTTACCGTGAGAGCGAACGGCATTACGAAGCTCTTTATTTCCGCCATCACCATTAGCAACTTTCTCTTTCATGCGAACACGAGATACGTTTACTGCGAGTATCGATATCAGTAGGACACTGCATAATACGTAAATGTTGAAAATCACCATGAGACACCAGCCTATTGTTTTTATATGAATTGAAACGCATGTTTGATAATAGGCTATCTGGTATTGCCTAGCCAAGGGGTATTTGGCCAAATTGTTGTTGTAGAAGTGACAGAATGTGTAGAGGGGGGGGAGGGTACTATAACTAAGTAGGAACCCTTCATTTTTGAAGGAAATTCCTACCCTGTATTCTAAGTGGGCTTATGTAGGTTAAGTTGGTATTGTCACATCAACAATCCCGTTAAATGCGACCAGTCCTTCTTGTGTGTCTCGTGAGCCTAGGTCTGAGCCAAATACATCAAAGAACCTATTTTGCTCGTTCTCCCCGTGTAACGCCATATAATTTAGCACAACAGTTTGTGCCAATAAATTTGGGTTATTTGCCGCAGGGCTTGAACCTGTTTGTACAGCTCCGTTTGAGTCCATATAACCAATTTGCTGTCGGGCTAGCTGTTCATCTTCGTTATTGCCTTTTAGGACTGCTTTTCCTGTGGGGTTGTACACGAGGAAAAAGGCTGCGCCTGTGGAAGAGTTATCACCGGTCCATACGCCTTTGTTACGTCCAGCTGTTGAGGAGTCAATAGCCCCATTGCTGGCAACCGATCCATCAGAGAAGACATACATCATCAATGGTTTGTTTTTTCTGCGAGCATACTCTAAGCACGCTCCCATGCAGCGGCCAGCTCTTTCATCTCGGATTTCCCCAGTGGATCGATCACCAGTGTGGTAATCATAACCACCCATAGTTATTGTCCCTGCGCCTGCGCGGCCATCAATAACAAGCTTCATTACTGAGCCCGTTTTTCTAAACTCGCCATCGCTATCCCATTCTGCCTGAGTGAATATTCCTGCATCTCCTACAATATTGGCATCTTCCTCAGGGTTGAGCACTGTGGGGCCGTCTTTAAAGTCATCTGCAATAACGGCGCTTTTTAAGTAGCCACATTTTATGATTCGTCGAACGTTATTAGCATTTGCATCAAGAGGGTCGTTAGCATCGGTAAGGATTTTTCCGGCTTTTGTTTCACTCAGCCGAGTAATAGTTTCCATAACGGATACAGCATCGCCCCCCAAGAGCGCAGTTAACTGCCCAGTATCAACCAAACCTGTTGCATCAGAAGGCCGGTCAACTTTAGTGGGCCGAAGTACTGGGGAGTCAAGTCCAGCAGCCATTTCAATCATCTTGGAGGGAGCCATTGAGTTGCCGCCGGATTCGCTGCTGCGAGACCCAATCAGTGGAAGCAGTGATCCGTTAGCACCAGCAACGCCGATTCCGTACATCGGGTTGTGAGGGTTGTTGCCCGTATCATTGTCTGAGCGAGCGGGTATTACTGCACCATTGGTACTTGCAGCAGTTTCTGGCGTGATGCTCTGGTTGATTCCCCGTAAAAACGCGCTGTCAGAGTGGAATGCTAATCCAAGACTGCGATCAATAGAGTCGGTCGAGTTGTTGATCGCATCGGGTAAGCCAGGAATCATGTCACCAGGCAACCCTTGCCGTCCATAACCTGATGTATTGAGTAAATCCAGTTGACCACCTTGTTTGCCTACAAGAACATTGGAGCCAGAAATATTGGCTCCACCGGCGAGATCAAAGCAGATAAACGGGATTTTTCCTGCACCCTCGCTGATGTTACAGGCGTCTTTCGCGAGCTCTAAATCATCCGCGAGAGCTGCCAGAGCACTGTCCGGTGCTATCATGCTGAATAATGACGTACCGATAACCGCACCAGTCCCCATCATAAAGCCCTGGCTAATAAACTCTCTTCTAGTGCGTGGGCGACGGTGGTCCGCGTGAAATAATGGAGCGTCTGGTGATAGTGGTATATTGTTTTTTTTCATAATATTTGCCTCAAAAGATATCTTCAGTCGCTCGATTATTGGATTAGCATTACTGCGCTGCCAGCCGTTGAGGCGCAAAGGGCCTTAACAATGGTTTGTGTTCGTTCAGCGTTGCAATTACCACTACAATTGGTTAACGGATCCCTACCAGGAACACCGTCGAGCAATTGATTCAGCGGTGCAGAAAGCTCTGTCAAATTGACATTGGTTTCCACGGAAGCATCAGACATATTGCTTAGCAAGGGGTTGAAAATCAGGTTACGTTTTGCGTCGCTATTAAAAGCGATGTTCGGTAGGGCTGTAAAATCAAACCCTGCAAAATAAGTATCTCGTTTAGTGACATCGTCTACTAGGGCGCTGCAATAGACCATTGCAAGTTGAGCGATCGCCATCTGGTGTGCAGGAACAAAGTCTCGAATAGTTTCACTAACGGGAAGCTGTTGCTGGATTTCACTATAAAGCGCAGCAATGGTTGATGTGGTTGATGCTACAGTTGTCATTGTTTCCAATGATGCATTGATTTCTTCAAAGGTACGAAGACCTATTTGATCTGGCATTTCCCCTGGTTCAGGAGTCGAAATCGTAATTGCCGTAGGGTCAGTATATACGCCTGTTTTACCGTTTATTTCACCAAAAGCTAAGAAGAATTGATCAGAGTTTACGCCATTTTGTTGATTGAAAATGGTACCTATTGTAGATAGTACTTGGCGATCTTCAGTGACCTCAGGTACTACTAGTTTTTGAAAACCTTGGCCAGTGGGTTCGATTTTCCCGTTAATGCCTATGCGCACATCGCTAATAGAAAAATTATAGGTACTTTGCGCGGGCTCTTCATCGGTCGTGCATTCTGTAGGTACACCAACAGCGGCGGCTTGTTTTGTATAAATACGAGCAAAGTAAGGCTGGTTAAATAGATAACTGTAGTTATCGTACTCGGCTGCTTCAAAGACAACAAAACTATCCCAGCAGTCTTCAATTTCCACCAGGCTCGATACGTTAAAGAGTAGTAGGAATTTTTGACCAACACCGACCTCAAAGTTTTGTGTTACTTGAGCTGCTGTTAATGCGCGGTTATGAATTGCAACCATGCGTATAACACCCTGCCAGGCAAAGTCGCTATCTTGTGTTCCAAGCATAAACTGGTATGTGTTAACCCAGTCACTTATCGACTCACTTACAGAGGGATCTTCATCTCCTGTGAATTCACCATTTACATAGATTTTCCTGCCTTCTTGGGCGTTGTAAGTAACGACCACATGTTGAAGAGAAGCTTGTAGACGTTCTGCGTCGTCGTCAGTGGACAATGCGGGGTTGCCTGTGTCATCGCTGGCCTCGCTTCGATGCAAAAAATCATAATTATACAGTGTTTGTCCCAGCATAAAGTTGCGATTATCATCACCGGCCGAATAGTTAATGATACGAGCAGGCCCTTCTTGCGTTACGTTGTTAGGGACAAGCCACGCCTCAATGCTGTATTCATTGCTTTCTTGAAGTCGGTTATGGAGTTTTACACTGTCATTACTGGTTGCGAGGGCTCTCCCTCCATTGAGGTTTATGCCCCAGCCGCCAACCCAACTAACGTCTCCATCAAACTGCAAATCCATTAAAGGTTGAATGCCGCTGGTGTCACGGGAAGCTGCGCCGCTGCCTTCCTTGAATTCCCATTGAGCAATGACAGCAGATTCATGACGACCTCCAGTGTTGGCTGGAAGGCCATCAATACCTAACTGTAATCCTTTACTTATTTCGAGTTTGTCGTCTACTACCTGAGGTACTACGTCTGCACTAATTGCCGTAACGCCATCTAATAGCTCTTGTGCATCAGCGCTACAGTCTACAGTCCAACAATTATGACTCTCGCTGTTTAGACGAACAACAATTCGTGATAAAGCAGAAGATAATGTACGGTCTTCATCCGCTAGGTCAATTTTACTACGTACTGCATCGTAGGAATCTTGATCATTAGTGGATGCAAAGAAGGGTGATTGCGCATCTTGTGCTGACTCGACATGGCAGCCTGTACAATTCGCTGTGAGCAGAGCGTGTAATTCGTTATAGCTACCAGGGACGGCTTCTGGCAATACCTTAGTGTCATCAACCTCATGAATTTCTGGAGCAACCAACTGTACAACTGCGCTGACATTCCCTAGCGTATCTGAGGCCCAGTTTGTTATCCATAGCGTCATGTCTGATGCGCATTGTTGTGTTGTGGCACCAGCCCAGCATTGGTGACCACCTGCAAGTTCAGTGACTAGTTTTGAGGAGGAAGGAGTCTCTAGGTTGACCACCCCTAATGCACTGTTATACGCAAGATTGATATTGTCGGTTCGAGCGAAAGGTGGCGCTCCCGTTGAAGGGGTGTCGCCATGGCAACTTCCACAGCGGTTTTCGGTAACAACATTCGCCCACACACGTAACATAAATGATTCCACTTCAACGCTAGCGGCTTTCTCTTTTGTATCATCTTGGTTGTATGCGGCAACGAGGGTGATTCCGGAATCTTCGGCGTCAGCAATGTTAGGTTCTGGTGCTACGTTTTCACCTGTGCCGCTACTACTTCCGCAGGCAGATAAAAACATGCTGAATAATGCTATCAGTAGGAAAGATGTTAACGAGCGAACATTTGATTTTACATAGAATTTAGACATGATAATCCCCCTATTCGCCCATGCAGTATTCGGCAGTGTCTGCGAATACTTGTTTTAGATTATAATTGTGAGTGCCAGTAAAACGCGTCACGAGAGACTCCATTTCTGTCAGATCGTCGGCGGTTGTTGGATCTCTCAGGCATACAGTGCTAAAAACCTTTTTAACCTGGCATTGCGCAAAAGCATCACTGTGCGCTAATTCTTGGTTCATGCCGCTTGCCGTATTTCCTTCACCTGGAAGGTTTTCATCCCATCCGATCCAGCCATTCGGCCCTTCACGCCAGTAATTGGTCCATTGATTATTTGGTGTAACGTAGCCGTAGGGGAAATTATTTGCGTTGTTAAAGTATTTAGGTTGAACTGTGCCATCGGTAAATTCAATATGGCCTTCTTCGGTGCCTTCCTCTCCTGACCACTCATAATAGGCATAGGCCTGAGCCATTGGATCCATCCCTGAGTGACATCCCATACAGGCGTTCATATAGATACGACTATCACCGCCAGGACTTCTTGTCACATCTTGGCGTATTCTGTCGGTGGGGCGAGTAGTGTCTTTTAGCTGTTCCATATCGTTACAAAGAAAGTTTAACGTTGTAAAACGGAACATCGCTCGGTTGGTTCCGGCAACAAAAAAAGCTTTTCCAGCAGCACGAGTGGTTAACACGCCAGAAGTAGCCCCGGCCGGTAATAGGGTGACTTGAGACTGAGCCGACATTGCAAATTTGTCATTGTTGGATAAGTCAACGTTTTGGCTTTCCAGTGCGGCATAGTGATCGTTGTTATCGTCAGAATATGCAGGGAGAGAATCTGCAGCATCTACACCTGTATAAATAATGTCATCATAAAGTACGGTACGAAAATCCCGCTCATCGCGAATGATGCCAATCATAGTTGCTGTAAAATCATTTAGTGGAGCGAAGACCGTTTGTGCTTCATTCGTCCACGGTGTGTACATGTTTTTTAATGTCACGTTGTAGAAATTTTTGTTATTAAGGGGGACCGCTAGCGCAGCGGCGCGCCCCTTATCTTCCGTCACAGCATCCATTGCATTAATCATGGCGGTTAATTCTGTTGCTGTTGGTGGTACCCCTGCGATTCGATCATGAATTCGTTTCGCCTGCTCTTCTACCCCTGCAATTGCAGTGGGAATTACCAGCGTAGCGAGTAGGCCCGCAGAGGCGCATACGATGGTCTTTATTAATTTATTTTGCATGCTCATAATGAGAGTCCTGCTTTATTGCTAAACCTATTGATTAAGCCTGGGTCAAAGGTTGCTTTTTGTAGAGCCATGGAATCACATTGGTTACACTGCTTTGTTCTAAAAAAGTTAATTATTAGAACTGGGCAAATGTATTCGTACGTTAGTATCGCATTTGCACTATCTCAGCAATTTGCTGTACTCAACATAAGGTGCACGCAATAAACATGACATTGGTTAAGATTCTACCAATTGTTAAATAAAGGTTTCGTGATTTTAACCACAGAACTGGCAGGCAATAGTGAGTGATAATCTGACCTGTGTTGCAAAAAATGAGAAAAATCCCCATGGCGAAGTTATTTTTACAAAATATGGCAGTTTTATTGACGGTATTGGTTGCGTTATCAGGGTGTGGTGGTGATGGCCCTAATGCTGGAGGTGGCTTAGAGGAAACCGATGCAGTGTTAACGGATATTCCAATTGCTTATATTAAACGCGATGTGATTGCCGCTATTGTTGTTCCGGAAGGTGAGGATCAGCCTGACGTTGAGCCCTTTATGAACTTTGAGGCGTATAGAGGTGACTCTGCGGCTGTTTATGTACTAAATCGCTCGAGCATAACGGGTATTGAGAGAAAGATAACACCTGATGGTGAATATGATGTTCGACAACTATCCGTTAGTTATGATGGTGAAAATTTATTGTTCGCTATGCGTGGGCCCATGGTGGCTGCTGTTGAAGACGAAGGCACCCCGGTACAACCGGCGTGGGGTATTTGGGAATATACAATTGCAAGCTCCGAATTGGTGCAGTTAACAGCGGGGGATGCTGTAAATCATATTCATGATATAGATCCAGTATACCTGGCTGATGGGCGTATTATTTTTTCATCTTCTCGACAAAAAACAACGCAGTCAACATTAGGCGATGAGGGTAAAGTTCAATATCGACACCTAACAGAAGATCGAGATGAGGAAGAAACCGATGCACGAACATTTAATCTACACATACTTGGTACGGGTAGAAATGAAAATGCAATAAAACAAGTGACGTTTAATCAAAGTCATGATTTTAATCCGGCGATGGCAAGTGATGGGCGTATTATATTTAGTCGCTGGGATAATCATGGTAATCAAGATAGCGTTAGTTTGTACCGAATGAATCCTGACGGTAGCCAAATAGAATTGTTGTTTGGTCGTGATAGCGAGAATGCTGGATTAGATCCAGAGCAAGATATTCGTTATACCCGGCCAGTTGCATTAGAGGATGGAAGAGTACTGGCTCAGCTCAAATCCGATAACGATCAAACCCCTCAGATTCAACTGGCTGCGCTAGACGTAGAGGAATTCGTTGATGTTGGTGTTTCAGTTAACGGAAGTACCGGGGTTGCGGTTGATATGACATTTTTGGGACTAACACAGACGGTCCCTGAGACGATTGCTCGTGATGGACGCGTCAGTGCTGCGGCGTCAACGAATGATGGGACGGGGCGTTTTATTGTGAGTTGGAGTATTTGTGAAGTTGTAGATGCTGCGGGTGATGAATTTCTTTGTAACGACTCAAATACGAACTCGGACTTATTTATTGAAGCGACACCCTTTTATGCTTTGGCTATGTATGACCCTGCGACAGGTGCGTTGCCTAGAATTCGTTTTGCTCAAGAAGGTATTTATTATACAGATATCGTTGTGGCGCAAGCTCACACTGAGCCTTTATTGATAATGGATGGAACGGATGCTGACGAGGATAATATGGGAACGCTGCATATTCGTAGTGTTTATAATTTAGACGGTGTATTTGATGATAGGGGGGCGACGGCTGCGTCTACATTGGCTGATATGAAAGACCCTACCGTTGTGTCGGTGGAGGATCGTCCCGCAAGTTTTTTACGAATATCAAAACAAGTACCTGCTTGGGATGAAGATACGCGAGATATTAGCGGCGCTTCATTTGGTGTTGGTAATGTGATGAATGAGATTGTTGGGTATGCAGAAATTCAACCAGATGGATCGGTTATTGCCAAAATTCCAGCAGATATAGCCTTTACCTTTAGCATAGTAAATGCGGATGGCGTTCGTATTTCGAATGGAGGTAGGCATAATAATTGGATGCAGCTTCGCCCGGGAGAGACGTTGACTTGTAATGGTTGTCATGTTCACCAGGGTGCGGAAGATGAAATAGTTCATGGAAGGGCGGCGGGTTTGGACGTTGTCAATACAGGTGCATCAAATAATGGAGCTTACCCGAATACAGACCCTGATATGGAAGCATTGCTTGGAGAAACCATGGCGCAAACTCGAGTGAGGCTGAATGCGACGAAATTAAACTTATCCCCTGATCTTGAGTTTGTTGATGTGTGGGGAGAGGTAGGAAGTAAGACCGCTAGCTTTAGCTATACATATGCGGATTTAGTGGCGGAACTCACCACGGATGAAGCACCTTATTCTGCACCGGTTAACTTTGCATCTTGTCTCGATGATTGGGTGTCGAATTGCCGGATTGTTATAAATTACGAGGAGCATATACACCCTATGTGGGGTAAGGATCGCAGAGTAACGAGTCCTGATCTTGATGCGGATGATCCAGATACGGCGCCAGAAATAGTCTTGGAAGATAATACTTGTGTGTCTTGCCATAATTATGAGCCTGACCCAGATAACGCTAATGATCCGAGGACGGCAGGGAATTTTAATATATTAGAGTCTCCTGAAAATGAAATTCCAGCACAAACGGCTGTTCAACAAGTTTTTTTAGGAGAGGATGCCGATTTACCTGCAACGATTCCGGTAGTAAATGCCGACCGGTATAACTCTTATGATCATTTACGAAGGGGCCACCCTAGGGCAATTGTAGAGGGGGGTGTTTTAAGCCGTCAGGTGATTATAGACATAGTGGATGTATTGGATGAAGATGGGAATCGGACTTTTGAACAAATACCCGTTGTAGATGATAATGGGGATCCAGTGTTAGATGCCGACGGGAACCCTACATTCACTAATGGTGCGGTTATTAGCGAAGAGCAAGCGAGGGATTTGAGTTTAAATGGTTCAGTTTCGGGGACTGCTAGATCAGGGCGCTTTTTCACTAAAATGAGCCGTGAACCAGTCGCCGATGAAGTTGATCATCGTGGCTGGTTAACAAATGCTGAGTTAAGGTTGCTCAAAGAATGGTCTGATCTTGGGGGGCGGTATTACAACAACCCATTTGATGCGCCAGAAGATTAATCGGATCATTATAGGGGGTCAAGGCTGTGACCTGTTATGCAGTAAGCTATGATTTCACTTGCGAGTCACAAGGTATGGCCGTAACATGCCTTGTGACATACAATAACGATAAAAATGATTCCTAAAACTCCATAATTTAGAAGCCTATTTATTTTGCAGCCAAAATTCGAATTAATCAGGTTGTTTCGAACCTTAACTGCTCTTTGCCTGTGTTTATGTATTAATCAGGCTTGGGCCAAAGGTATTGCTCCTTCCACACAAATTGAAGATCCTTATGTTGATCTTCGAACTGGCCCGGGTCGCGGCTATCCTATTTTTTATGTCAGTGAGCGTGGGGATTGGGTGCAGGTACTGATCCGCAAGACAGACTGGTTCAAAGTTCGTACTCCGAGGGGTGTTGAAGGTTGGGTGCATAAACGTCAACTTAAGAAAACCCTCAATTCTCAAGGTGACAGGGTTGCTATCACCGATCCATCTTTTGATGATTTCTCCAGCCGATTTGGTGAAGTAGGTGTCATGCTGGGGGATTATGAAGGTTCAACTTTTATATCTGCCTTTGTTGGCAAGTCGTTGACGGAAAATCTGTCTGTTGAATTTGAGGCAGGATTGGCAATTGGTGACCTATCAAGTGGCACTATCTACAATTTAAGTATTTTGAATCAACCTTTTCCGTTATGGCGCGTGTCCCCTTATCTCATGTTAAGTGCAGGCAGGCTAGAAATAGACGCAAACAGTTCATTGGTTCAGACAGAAGATAGTAATCACAAAACCGTAGGTATGGGAGTAGGGACTAAAATTCATTTGAGCCGGCAATTTATGATCCGTTTAGAATATAAAAAAGGCGTAATTTTAACCAGTGGAAGTAGCAACCAAGAGATTGAAGAATGGAAAGCCGGATTAGCCGTATTTTTCTAAAAGTAACCGTGAGCCTTATGCTTGCGGGTTCAGGGGTAAGTATTGCTGCTGAAAAAACGGAGCAGCTTGGCGCTGCACCGATCATAGAACCCTTTGTGGTTCGAGCTGATTTAGATGAGTCTGATATTAATACTGAGAACTTTGAAATAGGTGCTTATATTGGACAAATTAGTATGGAAGAGGTGGGAACCTCCGTTCTATTCGGTGTAAGTGCCACTTTTCATGCGACAGAGGATTTGTTCATTGAGGCGAATTATGCTGTTACAACGATGGATCAAGTTGACAATCCATTGACGCGTCAAAACCCATTTAGCGATGACAGCGTTACGATGTATAACCTTTCTTTAGGGTTAAATGTACTTCCAGGTGAAGTGTTTCTTGGTAAGGAGTGGGCATTTAATTCTGCCTTATATGTGATTGGCGGAGCAGGTATCACTGAATTTGATGGTGATGATGAATTTACCGTGAATGTTGGTGTGGGGTATCGAATGATTTTGACCGACTGGATGGCATTTCATTTTGACTTTAGGGATCATATATTCACTAGAGCTATATTGGGCACCGAAAGCAAAAGCCAAAATTTTGATTTTCACACAGGTGTAACATTCTTTTTCTGAGGGTTTAATTGAAATGATAAATAGTATCGTGCAGAAAAACAGTAGCGACCTAACGACAATCTTGAAGCGCTTTTTAGTCGTGCTGTGTGTTCTGCTGCTTTCATCTTTGGCGCAGGCAAAAGATGTTCCATTAACGGGTAAGGCGTCAGATTTCACCCTTCCTAGTAATCAAGGCAAACCATTAAAGTTATCAGACTTTCGTGGTGATGTGGTGATGTTGAATTTCTGGGCATCTTGGTGTGCTCCGTGCCGTCAAGAAATGCCAATATTGGACGATCTACAGAAACGTTTCAAAAAGGTTGGTTTTACGGTGTTAGGCGTGAATATTGATGAAGATGTCTCTGATGCAAAAAATTTGCTTAAAGAGATTTCCGTTTCGTTCCCTGTGGTATTTGATAGCAAAAGTAAGGTCAGTGAGACTTACCAATTGGATTCTATGCCTACAACGGTCATGATCGATAGAAAGGGTAATAAACGTTTTTTACACCGAGGTTATAAGCCTGGTTTTGAAGTGGATTACGAAAAGCAGATTCGACAGTTGTTAAGAGAATAATTGATAGAATAGCTGAGAGAGAAACCATGAAACGTTTGAGTGTAGGGTTACTTATTAGTCTTTTTTTCCTGTCTTTAATGTCGGTCTCTGGGTGCTCCATAAAACCTTGGGTTAAGCCTTATGAGCGAACGAATTTAGCCGACCCGATTATGCGCTTCGGGCGTGATCCTGTTGCAGAAACGTATATGCATCATGTCTATCAGGCGAGAGAAGGTGCTAAAGGGTCAGAAGGCGGCGCTGGCGGCGGGTGTGGTTGTAACTAATGTATAAAAATATTATTCAACGTACCGTAATTTTTGCTTCTATTGCTGTCGTTTGCCTGATATGGCTGAGCAGTTTTACGGTTCATGCGGCGGTATTGCCTGAAGATCGTGCTGACGTGATGTATCATTCTTATGATGGCGGTGGAGTCACAATTGACGGGCCTTCAGTTTTGGTGCGTAAAAGCTTCCTTGATAAGTTTTCTGTGTCGACAAACTATTATGCGGATAATATTTCCGGTGCGTCAATTGATGTGGAATTGTTGGCCAGTGAGTATAAAGAAGAGCGGACGGAATATTCACTGGGAATGGAGTTCCTTAATAATAAGACTCTTATGGGGCTAGGGTATACCAATAGTACGGAAAATGACTACGTAGCTGATACATTTTATGGATCAATTAGTCAGGACTTTTTTGGTGATTTGAGTAACGTAAGTATCTCTTATTCCTATGGCTCGGATGAAATCAGTAAAACAGATGATGATGCATTTGGCACGGAAGAGGCGACGCATCTGAAATATATTATTTCGTTAACTCAAATTTTATCTAAAAACTGGTTGATGAATGTTACGCTGCAAACAGATGTGGACGAAGGTTTTTTGAATAATCCGTATCGTAAGTATAGCTATATAGCTGGAACTGATGCTCTAGGTATCATTCGTGATTTTTCGCCAGAAATTTACCCTGAGACTCGAACCAGTGATGCTGCGGCGATTCGGTTTAAATATTTTTTGCCTTATCGTGCGGCATTAGGTTTTGAGTATAGAAAATATAGCGATTCCTGGGAGATTGATGCTTGGAATTTCGATATCAATTATACGCACCCGTGGGGTGAGTATCTGGTTTTTGATGTTCACTATCGATGGTATTCCCAGAGCAAGGCTGAGTTTTATAGTGATTTGTTTACGTCGAAAGACGTTCAAAATTTCATGGCTCGGGATAAAGAACTGAGTACGTTTAAAGATACGACTATCGGTGTTGGTGTGACGTTTGAGTATGAACCTCAGAGTTGGGGGTTTGTTGAGAAAGTATCCGTTAGTTTGCTGTACGATCGCTTGAGTATTGAGTACGATGATTTTCTTGATGCTCGTGAAAGTGTTATTGCAAAAACTGCGGGTGGGGGTGAAGAATCCCAATATAGCATCGACGCTGATGTAGTCCGTTTCTTTTTCTCAATGTGGTATTAGGCACAGCAAAAGCTTTTGTTTAGGGTGTTATGTTGGGTGTTGTGCCCTAGACATTGTATTGTAGGTGAATATAGGCGACGATATTCGAGTGAATTTAAGACGGATTATTATGGGTAAAAGGAGATGTTCTGCGCACGATTAAGATCTTATCTTGCGTAGAATGGGTGATGATTTACAAATTTCAATGTATCGCTAACGCTATTACCAATGTGAAAATAACAAGTGCAGTAATTCCTATTGTCGCTACCAATCCTTTGTTATACCCCGTTTCTACAGCAGGCAAATCATAAATTGATTCCGATGGTGGTTCACCTTCATCCGTCATAAATGCTAGCTCGATACGTCCTAATCGGATTCGGTCGTTGTGGCTTAGAAATGCCCTTGTCACTGAAAGCCCATTCATCATTACGCCGTTTTTTGCGCTTGCAGTTGTAATTAGCCATCCGTTAGGGGTGTTAATTACTCTGGCATGGCAGTGAGATATGGTTTTGTCCTCAAGCGTAATGGCTGCATCTTGACTGCGGCCAACGTCCCATTGGCGTCCTATAGGGGCATCTTGCTTAAGTGGGAATATCTTTCCTCTAATTGGGGCTGTAAGCACGACAAAACGAGGGCCTGCACCGGCCGCAATTACTTTTTGTGATTTACTGCTACGTTCTGCCAGTGATTGTAGTTCGTTCATGCTGAGCAGGCTAGTTTTATCCCCCTCAGACTCCTCTTGTGATGTATCGGGACGCTTTCTTGCCCTTCTTTCCCGCGGGGGTTGTGCAGGCTGTGTGGTTTGTTGAGGGCGAAGGGGCCTGATGTCAGGTTGCGCAGGCGCTTCTATTGTTTGAGATTGTGGTTGGGCGGTTATTCTCGGCTGCGTATCATCGTCACTTTCGGGGTCAAGGCTGGAAAGTAATGTCGCATCGGCACCCCCTGATTCTGCAGAGGTTAGCCTAAAGTGTTGGTCATGAAACCGAATGTCGTCGCCAATACCAATTTGCTGACGGCCAATAACCCTTTTACCATTTACAAAGGTACCGTTAGTAGATTGTAAGTCTTCGATATAGGCTGCGTGAGCAGTGAGTGTTATTTTGGCATGATAGCGGGAGACATGGCCTGCTCGTAAAGGAACTTGGCATTCGACCTCTCGACCTATTAGAACTTCTCGGACGTTCACAGGGTATTCGATACCTTCTTCAAGGGATCGTAGCAGATAGCGTGACGTGACGTTAGTGGGTTGCATTAATGTGGCATCGTCTATTTTTTGTTCGGTTTTGCCCATGATGACCTATTACGTGTAGGGAAACATATTGCCCTTATAAAAAAGAATAACAGCAAATAAGAAATTTGCTTAATTTTATCATGGTCTAGTAATTGCCGAAGGGGGTCAAGGTGAGGAGGGGATAGTGTGAATATGTCACAAAAAATGAAGGTTTAATTTAAAGAAGGAGGTGGGGAGGCTAGCCTCCCAGTCGGTAATGTTCAATAGCTTTAGTATGCAGCGTTGAGTGTCCAGCGGACTCCCACGTTATTCTGTTTGGTCGGTGTGTTGGCAGATTGGTGCTCTAATGCGGGTAATACAGGTTCACCAGTGGCTCTATCGTAAAGCTTTTTCTCAATGATTTTTGCATTCTGTAACCATGACATGACCCCAAAGCAGTCATTAACGTCTATATGATGGTCGACGCTAAAGTCCTCCACTTCTTGCATGGAAATATCATCTTTAGTATGTTGCATAAAATAACTAAGCATCTGTTCTGCAATACCGGCAGAGTGCTCGTCGAATGAATGAGATGTAAGGCTTGTTGCCCTATATGTATTATTATCATTTACATTTCTTTGCATCAGTTATTTCCCCCAATAAGAAAGTAACGCAGTAATGTTTTCCATAAGCCATGACTAAAAAGTAACTGGTAGTTGGAAATATTCAAGGCGATATGATTTTTTTTTCTATCACCAGGCCTAGCAAGCGAGATTATTCTAAAAAAGGGGGTTGTAATTGGGTTGGATAATTGGTTGGGTTTTGAACATTAACATCTAAGCTGTTGTCTTGTAAGTGGAATGCACTAGGGGTGTTTTATATCTGATAGATAAATAAAAAAAGGCCACAAATTCGTTGAAGAAATTGTGGCCCTTAAGTTGCACTATCAATGTCGAAATAAAATGATAAAGGAACTTATTTTTTAGTGAGCGTCAGGAGCTACACCGGTTTGCGGGCGATTCGCTAAGCCAATATCGCGAGCATGCTGTTCAAATGCTTTGTTTTTCCAGAAAAAAGCACCTGGCATTGTTGTGGGAATAACCAATACATAAAACAGGGCTCTTCCGATAAGGCTGCAAAAAACGATGGATGCCGCAATTAACCCTAAACAAACATAAGCAACTATTCCGTCTACCCCACTTAATGTTAAACCGCTCACCGCTAGAATATTGGCAGCAAGTAAGCAGTTACGTAAGGCATAAGTTTTACCAAATGTTGTTTTTTGAATGTAGTGGGATGCAGCACCTTCGCTGGTTTCTGCATTAAGGTATTTTGCGTGGAAGAATAATCCAATACCTTCAATAAGCAAACCGGCAATAATGAATAGACTTAACACCGTTGCTAGTGCAGTCCAAGACTCGCCCATAATTCCGAGGGAAGGAATAATAACAACCCCTGTAAGTACCGCACCCAAACTCATAACGGTACCTGCAAAGCTCGTAGCAACTTGCCAATGGTTCCAAAAGGGCCTGGCTTTAATGCGATATATTCGGTTCATAAAATAAATTCCGGCGATACCTGCCACTACACCAAAGGCACCAAATCCTTGGGCTAATGCTGCAGTCAATGTGGTAGGTACCCATGGAACGATATCGGTGATAGCCGTCGCTCCCCACCAGTTAAATACCCCGTGGTCGAATAAGCTGAAGAATGCATGCCCAGCAACACCGGCAAAGAACATGGCAACCCCGAGGGCTTCTCGGCTTAAGGGGGAGTGGCGCAGGTTGTTAAACCCCCGGTAAAAGCGCATAGGTTTACCAAGGTGAATGGTTGACATCACAAGACCTGCAGCTTCGATGGCAATAAGCACACCCAACATCGGTAAGTACATTACGGACTCGGTAATTGCAGTGATCATTGGCAGCTGAAAAGCGTCGCCGAGGAAAAGCAAAATGAACGCTCCAATTACCGCTTGAGTGCCCAGGGTAAACAGTACCAGTGGATTTTCACGAGAACTCAAACGACCTAGATTCCAGTTGGTTTCTAGGTCCTGCTTTTTGTCTACAATTGTCTGAAAAGCCCCATCCTCATCTTTGCGATATTTAATGGGCATTGAATCCGTGCGGCTCACTTCATCAGGCATATCGTCTATTTGTTGGAAACGTATATTGGGGTGAGTGATGTCCGGTGTAGGAAAGCCTGGGATTGTGGTTTGGGTTTGCTCACGTCTTTCTGGTGTGTTTTCAATAACACCGAAGTCTAAAGCATTACCGAGGCAAGCCGATACGCAGGCAGGCTTTAAGCCAACTTCTAGGCGGTCAACGCACATGTTACATTTTGATACTTGGCCTTTCACAGGGTCAAGTTGTGGGGCGTTGTATGGGCATACCCATGTGCAATAGCCACAGCCAAAACACGTTTCTGAATCTTGTAATACCGCGCCGTATTCTACGTGTTTGGTGTAGGCTTTTGTTGGGCAGCCTTTTAGGCATACTGGGTCATCACAGTGATTGCACGCCATAGAGATATTCATGCGCTTGTAGGCGGGATAAGTTCCCCCTTCAACGTAGCCTACTGACCGAAAGCTGATGTGAGCAGGCAAGTCATTCTTTTCACTACAGGCGGACTCGCAGGCGTGACAAGCAATGCAGTTATCGGCAGTAAAGTGAAAGCCATGCTGTTTATTTCGATTAGGATTGGTTCCTACTTCAGGGTTCTCGTTAATATGCATCGAGCGGTTTACAGGAAGATTACCTTCGGTTAGCTCAATGAGGTCTATTTTTTGACCGTAGCGATTCTCATTCTTAATATCTTTATCGGCAAGCTTCGCATAGGCCTGCTCATTGGGCCGGATAGAAAATATAGTGCTGCCGTCGGCTTGCTTTGTTTCTGTGACGCCCTGGTTTTGAAGGGCGTTAATGGCTGATTTATTGGTACTGTTCATAATAAACTCCCCTTAATATGTACGACGTTGAAGGTTTAGCTGTGCTGCTTTATCTTGATCTACATGTTCAATTCGGATTGCACATTGTTTGAATGCAGGTTGTCTGGAGTGAGGGTCAAGTAACCCAAGGGAGACTCGGTTTGAACATTCGTGATAATGCATTGGAACAAATACCATGTTGTTGGGGACTCGCTGTGTTAGCTGAACCATCACTACAGCATCTCCTCGGCGAGATACAATACGTACATAACTTTGGTGTTTTATATTTAGCTCAGCTGCCGCATCAGGGTTCATTTCCATATAGGGCGTTGGGCTGAATTTATTCTGATTACCAATTTTTCCGGTACGTGTGCGAGTGTGGAAATGCTCGATAACACGACCAGTGTTAAACCAAAATGGAAATTGTTCGCAGGGTACTTCGTTGTTGTCGATAAAGGGCAACGGGATTAACTTTGCTTTTTTGTCTGCATACTGAAAGCTTCCGTCCGTGTATAAGCGAGCCTCACCTTTGCTATCATGCTCTCCTTCTCTATGAGGCCATTGCAAACCGAAATTCTCTTTAATCTTTTCATGGCTCATGCCTGATATGTCTAGCATGCGCCCATTGCCTTTAGATAATTCTTTCATTTCATCAAATGCTTCGGCAACGGTCTCAGGGAAATGGATTTTTGCGCCGTTTGGAAAGCGTTTTGCCATTTGATTAAAGATCCAAAAGTCAGCTTTGGAATCCCCTCGGGGCTCTTTGACTTTGTTCGTCAAATTCACCCGGCGTTCAGTGTTAGTGAAGCAGCCTTCCTTTTCTGCCCATAGCGCGGCAGGTAAAAAAACATGAGCATATTGCGTGGTTTCAACATCTTGGTAGGCATCCTGAACGACAAGGAATTCCAACTTTTGCAGTATCTTACGAATACGTGTGGTGTTGGGCATTGATGTCATGGGGTTTGTTGCAATTAACCAGAGGCCTTTGATTTCTCCGGTTTCAATGGCAGAGAAAATATCTGTTTGAAATAGTCCCCGTTTTTCAGGGAAGAACGATTCATCAATACCCCAGAAATCAGCGACTTCTTTTCTGTGTTGAGGGTTTTCTAACGTTCGATAACCGGGGAGACCTGAGCAGCCTGACCATTCTCGAGTCCCCATTGCGTTACATTGACCAGTAATGGATAAGCTTGTGCCACCAGGTTTGCCAATATTACCGGTTATCAATGCTAAGTTGTTGATACCAACAACGCCGTCTGATCCATGAGTACTTTGGTTAATACCCATGGTCCAAATCCCCATAGCAGCTGGCGCTTTGGCATAGATGCGAGCAACGGTTCGAATGGTGTCTTCATCAATGCCACAAATTTTTGCTGCGGTGACGGGGTCATATTCTTTTACTAGTGCTTTGACTTCTTCAACACCATTTGTGTGGGCGTTGATATAGTCTTGATCTTCTAACCCTTCGTCAAAAATAACATGCATTAGGGAGTTCTGAAGAACAACATCCGTTCCTGGTGTAATAGGAAGGTGAATGTCAGCGAACTGAGCTAGCATGGTTACTCTTGGGTCCACCACAATTAAAGGAAACTTACGTTTCTCCATGGCTTCTTTTAGACGCCAATAAATAATGGGGTGTTGCTCTGGTAAGTTCGAACCCCACGCGATCAAGCAATGAGTGTGTTCAAAGTCGTCATAACAACCAGGAGGCCCATCGGAGCCAAAAGAACGTTTATAACCTGATACAGCTGAAGCCATACAAAGGGTGGTGTTGCCATCATAGTTATTAGAGCCAATGCAGCCACGAGCGAGTTTGCCTAGTGTATAAAATTCTTCTGTGAGTATCTGCCCTGTTGAGATAACGGCAAAAGAATCTCGTCCGTAGGTTGTCTGGATTCGTTTTATTTCGGATGCTGTTTTGTCTAATGCTTGATCCCAGGACGCCGTTTGATAGTCGTCATAGTTTTTATCGCGCATTAATGGTTTGTCACCGCGACCGGCAGCATCAAACATTTCGTATTCAAAAATACCTTTAATACACAGTTTTCCGCGGTTAACGTCTGCACCTCCAGCGCCTCGACAAGAAACGGCATCGCCTTTTTCATTAATCCCGACTTCAATGGTGCAGCCTGTTGAGCAGTATCCACAAGTGGTGTACTTCCATTCGGTGACTTTCTTATCTGCAATAGTTATCGGTTTTCTATTTTTGCGGCCGAAGATCATTGTGTATTCCTGTGCTGTTGGTTGTGCTGGCTGTTTGCGCTCTGTTTTGGTGCGTTTTCATCGGTGGTGCGCAGCCCTCTTGCGCAAAACCTTTGAAATCAGGCTGATAGAGGCGTCAAACCCTGTATAAATCTCTCTACGATAAGCTATCGCAAGACCCATACCTGAAAATACATAGGGTTATTGAAAGGCGGGTATTTTAGTGATTGTTATTCGACAGTTTTGGGGAGGTTGTCTATGCTAAAAAATAGTCACTGGAGGAAGTTGAAATCATGAATGTTGAGAATCTGTTTGCAGAAATATCCAACCTGCCCAATATCCCTAAAGTTGTTCAAGAGCTAATTGAGAGCTTTAAGAAGGAAGACGTAAATAGCGAAGAATTGGCGTCAAAAATAGCGATGGATCAAGTTCTTAGCGCAAAAGTGCTGAGAATGGCAAATTCTGCACACTTTGGTGTGTCGAGAACGATAGCGTCAACCAATGATGCGGTTGTGTTGCTGGGTTTTAATGCGTTACGTACATTAGTATTAGCATCGGGGCTTACAGGGGCCTTCAAAGCACCAGAGGGCTTTAATATTGAGGACTTTTGGAAGATAAGTTTCCGAACAGGTGCAGTATCAAAGTGGCTTGCAAAAAATGTGAAGGCTGACCCTGAAACGGCGTTTACCTGCGGTATGTTGCATAACGTGGGAAGTGTTCTACTTCACTTGGGTGCATCAGAGCAGGCCTTAAGTATTGATAAAGCAGTCGAGCTTGGAGCCGATCGAGTTGAGTTAGAAATGTCCCAAATCGGCGTTAGTTACCCTCAAGTGGGTGAGGAGTTGGCATTACGTTGGAAGTTTCCTGAGGAGATTTCTAAAGCAATTGGAGAGCAAACTGACCCTTTAAGCTCTGATGAGTTTTCCGTGTTGGCGGGCATTTTACATGTCGCTAAGTACCTTGTGGAATGTAATAGAAATGGTTTAAGTGAAGAGGAAACGATTGCCGATTTTCCAAGTGAAGTCGCAAGAGCTACTGGATTAGAGCCTAGCCAGCTGTTTGATGCGTTGGGTGAAACCGCCGATCTAGGGGCTGAGTTCGACCAGATTTTGCATTAATATGTGATTGTGAATTTGTAAGTAAACGATAATACTGCAGGCAATAAAAAACCGAGATAATCCTCGGTTTTTTATTGCCTGCAGTATTATGAAAAATACCGACTGCGCATTCGGTCACAATAAGCGACTAAGTTGGGTGTTCTTTTTATGCACTCTTTTAATGGCGTATTGGATTCAGGGTATAACGCGTTGGCAAGGAATGCGTAAACGGCAGCATCGTGTACACAGGGCGTCGATCCGGCAATGAAGTCATTGTCAGCTAGAATTGTGCTGGCGGTGTCGATGTCATCAATGCCAAGCTGGTAGATCTTTTCGACGTTATGTCTGCTGGTACCTTGTTGGAATATTTGTGCTTTAACTTTTCCCCGCGCGACAGAAGGAATAATGAATTGTAAAGGAAGGGGTAGTCCACCAAAGAAGGATTTTTTTGTTGTAGGCCAGTATCGTTCATCTATCCAGCGACTGTAGGTTAATGACCAATAGTAATGTTCTTCTAGCATTTTGACCACGGCGCCGGCAATGGCAATATCCCGGTCAGGGATGTCTTGATTTAGATCTATTTTGTGCTTAAGAATAAGGTGTTGAATGATAAATGCTGAATCTGCGATGGTTTCATTGTCATCGGAAATGAACGGGAGTTTTCCGTTGGGCGCTTTACTTGGGTCATTGATAACTTTTGTTTTGTAATCCATGTTCGCCATTTTCAAAAAGACTTCTACTTTCATGCAAAAAGGGCTGGCGTTTGGTAACCCAAAGGCGGGTTGATATTGAAATAGTGTAATCATTTGGGTTTCCTATAAGTGAATGCTTGCAGGATATTTAACTATTAGTGTTGTTTTTTTTCCATTACTTATTGAGATAATCAGGCTTTATTAGTGTAAAAATGCCCGCCTTGGTTGAAAAGAGGGCATGAAATGCTCAGTGGCTAGTTTTTGAGCGTAGGGGCGAGGCTTGAGGTGTTAGTTTATAAGTCTTAAGTGACATGCTTTTTTAGTTGCAGTACCACTTTCATTTGTACCACTTTCATCGGTACTGCGGCTTAGTATTTCATAGGGCTTTGAAATAGAGCCTTCTTTAAATATTTTTGCAGAGATGCGTGAATAGGATCGTACTGATAACAGACGATAGATCTCTGCAATTCTTGCTTCTCCTTTATTCTCTTTCATTGCCAGGGCGATTGCTATGCGCATAAACGCATATTGAGGTAATTCAAAGCATTGTCCTTGGTAGCGCATAAGTAATTGGTTCGATAAACTGTGTAGTTCTGCGTAGGTTAAATTCGAATCTAGATTTGGGACGATTTTTTTTGCAAGTGACTTTAGATCGTATGCAATCATTTCTGGTTGAATAAGGCCAAGGTCAATGCCTTTACTGATGTAGTTTAAGAAGCCTTTCTGATAAGAATGTACAGAGCTGTTGGCCTTCATTGAGACGGCCTGGGTGTTTGTTAGTGAGCAGTTTACCTCTGAGGATAGTTTGCTTAACAATAGGCGTGCCGCAATAGTGTCATAGGTTGGGGTATTTTCACGAAGGGTTAGGGCTGCCATAATAAGTTGAGTGTAATGATTGTGTGTTGATCGGAGGTCGAGAATGTTGCGCCCAGCAGGGTGGATACCTGCTGTATGTAGTAGCTGCCCAGTGCAAGCGCCAACCACTCCCTCGCAGGCCAACTCTGCAAGACGTTCGATAGTTGCAGGACAAGGTGTAATTGTATGTACGTTGGGTGTCATAGGTACTCACTTATCATTCTTTGTATTGCTAACGTGGTGCTGTGTAGGGAATAACAAGATAGTGGGCAATTCCTAGGCTCGCAAGTTCGCTTAATGGGGGTAACTTGTGGATAAAATGTGGGTAGTCTGTGGTAATTGTGGGGATAAAAGCTAAGCTATTGAACAACAAGTGAAAGTTAGCTTAAAAAATAAGTAAAAATATTTCATAATGCTTCCCGAAAAGGTTAAACGAAGGCTAATTTAAAAATGGGCTTGTGTATGTGCAAAAAACAAACAAATTGCACGCATGATGATAAACGACGCTAGGATAATGTAATCAATTGATCTGGCGACGCTCTTGTCCTTATGCTTAGCTATATAGTAAGGATTAGACGTTATTATCGCTCTGAAGCCACATAAAAAACTGACATCTCTGTTGCTATGATTGTTGCAACAGGTAGGTGGATTGCCGTGAGAGGTTACTATGCAAACAGATATTACTGAAAAATCGAGAGTTATCATTGTCGAGGATGATGAGCGTTTGGCGTCATTAACTGCGGAGTATTTGCAAAGCAATGGTCTTGAGGTTCAGGTAATTGGCGATGGAAGTGTGGCGATCCCCGCAATTATTGAACAACAGCCGGATATTGTTGTACTGGATTTGATGTTGCCGGGCGCTGATGGATTAGAAGTGTGCCGTATGGTGAGGGATAAGTATAAAAATCCAATTCTCATGTTAACGGCAAGAACGGATGATGTTGATCAAGTACTTGGGTTAGAAATGGGAGCAGATGACTACGTGGCAAAACCTGTTAAACCTCGGGTATTGTTGGCTAGAATTCGAGCTTTATTGCGTCGATCGGAGACTGCAGGCGCTGATGGCGGTAGTCTGGATGACCAAGGGAATGTGAGCCGTTTAGAATTCGGTGATTTGGTTATTGATAACAGCGCAAGAGAGGTATGGTTGGCCAGTGCACCTGTTGATTTGACGAGTGCAGAGTATGACTTATTGTGGTTGCTGGCTTCGAACGCGGGTATCATCTTGTCGAGAGAGGAGATTTTCGAGCGTTTACGAGGCATTCAGTATGATGGTCAGGATCGCTCTATTGACGTTCGTGTTTCTCGTATTCGACCAAAAGTGGGAGATGACCCAATGAATCCTCGCCGAATTAAAACGGTGCGAAGTAAGGGGTATTTGTTTGTTAAAGACCTGACGTAGGTTTGCGAGCTTGAACAGTATTTTTGTTCGTATTTATGGCGGCATGATTGCCGCCTGTTGTTTTATTGGGATTGTTTTTTATTGCTCCATTGAGGCCACCAACTTTTTTCGGCTTCAGCATTTTCGCAATGAATTGGTGGCGGGACCTCTGGAGTTAATGGTACGTAGTGTTGCACAGCGTCCTGCTGAGCAACGAGAGCAATGGGTTCTCTTTCTCGAACGTATGATGGGTTCTCGGATTGAGTTGAGAGCCGCTGACACGTTGTTGTTATCTACTAAGGAAATCTCGCAGCTGGCCCGTGATGAGTTGGTGTTGCGTCTATCGAAGGAAGACCGGAGAGGGGAGGCAATTCTTAAAATTCCAGAAGAAGATTCGCTGTACCTCTATGCCCAGGGTGATCGTATTACTGAGCAGCAAGCCCGCGGCGTTACTATTATGCTTGCCGATTACCTGGGGCGCCATGATGTGAGTGAATGGGATGCTGTTTTGGCGGAAGTGAATGAAAGCTTTGGCTTTCCAGTTCGCCGCATGCCACCTCATCAGGTCTCTCTCAATCGCGGAGGTGAGGTGCGTTTATTTAAGCATCACGAAGTTGTTGTGCAGTTTGATGAGCGGCGTGGCGGGTCTACATTGATTACCTCGATGGTGTTGTTGCCGCAAACAGGAGAGATCTTGTATTTGGGGCCTCAAGATATGTTTAATTGGTATCCTGTTGAATTGTTGGGGGCAATGTTAATTATTGCCTTGGCAATGGTGGGGTTGGCGGCATATTTACTGGTAAGGCCGCTAGAGAGTCGTTTGTCTCGAATGGAACGTGCGGTATTACGTATTCGAGGCGGTGATCTAAGTGCGAGGGCTCCTGTGGAGGGTAGTGATGCAATAGGCCAGTTAGCGGGTACGTTAAATGGTATGGCTGAGCATATTCAGCGCCTTATCAGTGCCCAGAAAGAATTGTCAAGAGCGGTGTCGCATGAGTTAAGAACACCGGTTGCTCGAATTCGTTTTGGTCTGGAGATGTTGTTCGACGAACCTGATGCGGACCGACGGCAAAAAAACTTCGATGATATTGATAATGATATCGAGCAGCTTGACAAATTGATTGATGAAATCCTTACGTATTCAAAGTTAGAGGAGGGAACTCCGGTATTGGATTTTACTATGATTAACGTGGATCTATTACTTTACCAGATTGAAGATGAAACAAATGGGCTAGGGAAGAATATAAAAATCATATACGAGTCTCCGAACTTACCTGAAGAAAAGTGCTTTGCTGAAGGGGAGGAGCGTTATGTTCACCGTGTCGTGCAAAATTTTGTTGGTAATGCGTTGCGTTATGCAAATAGTAAAGTCGTTTTTAGATTCAGTGTTATTGGTGACGTGTTTAGAGTGGATGTTGAAGATGATGGTCAAGGCATACCGGAGGAGGATCGTAAGCGAGTTTTTCAGCCTTTTACCCGACTGGATGATAGTCGAACGCGAGCGTCGGGAGGTTACGGGTTGGGTTTGTCTATTGTTGCAAGGATAGCATTTTGGCATGGGGGTAAAGTAAAAGTGTCAGAAAGCGCAATGGGCGGAGCTAAATTTAGTTTTATGTGGCCTAGATTGCAATCGATGCGGGATACGTAAGGAAAAAGAGCTCAGAACCAAGGGGAGGTTCTGAGCGTAAACCACAAGAGTGAGGTAGGGTTTGTAAGCGTGTTAACCTGCCTGAAGTTCTAAAGGAACTGCTGATTGGGTGGCGGGTAATGTTTCTATTTCTGTCTTAATAAAGGCTTCAAGTGCTAGCGTTTGTTGTGCGTTGAAGTAAAGTCCTAATTTTGTTCGGCGCCATAACACATCTTCAGCGGTACGGGCCCATTCGTTTTTAATTAAATACGAGACTTCTTGTTGGTGTAAGCCTGCCCCTAAACATTCTCCGAGATCATTCTGGCAATTGGCGTTGGCGAGCACGTCATGGATTAACGTGCCGTAAGCGTTGGTTAACCTTGTTAATAGCGGTGCATTTAGCCAAGGATAAGTCTCCCTAATTGTTGTTATCCAATCTTGATAGGGTATGTCGCCAATGTCTCCACCGGTTATTGGGCTATTTGCCGTCCATTTTGCTCCCATGGTCGGGAAAAACGGTTTGATTTCAGCTAACGCTGCTTCAGAAAGTTTCCGGTAGGTTGTTATTTTTCCACCAAAGATGCTTAGCAGAGGAGCTTTTTGGTTCTCGTCTGCTTCAAGTTCTAACGTGTAATCTCGTGTTATTGCTGAAGGTGAGTCAGATTCGTCGTCACATAAGGGTCTGACACCGGAGTAGCGCCAGCGGATATCGTTGGATGTCAGCTGTTGTGAGAAATGTGCGTTCACTACATTTAGTAGGTACGACTCTTCATCGCTATCCATGGCAACGACTTTAGGGTCGCCAGCGTATTCCTTGTCGGTGGTACCCACTAAAGTAAAGTCGTTGTTATAAGGGATAACAAAAACGATACGATGATCTTCATTTTGAAGGATGTAAGCCTGTTCGCCTTCATACATCTTGGGTACTACAAAGTGGCTGCCTTTTATTAGCCGAATGTTACGAGGTGAGGTGAGCTGCATTTTATTTTCAACAAAGGATTGAGCCCAGGGGCCGGCGGCATTGATCAGTGCCTTGGCTCTGCAGTACTTTACCTTACCGCTTTCTAGATCCTCGTAAGCTATGTGCCACATTCCATTAACCCTATGGGCACTTTGACAGCGAGTGCGTGTCAATACGGTGGCACCAAGCTGTTGAGCTTGAATTGCATTGGAAACCACAAGTCGAGAGTCATCTACGCGACAGTCAGAATATTCAAAGGCGTAGCGAATATCTTTGTTTAGGGGGTTGTTGTTTTGCTCTGGAGATAGTTTTAAGCCTCTCGATGCTGGTAATTCACCGCGTTTTGTTAAGTTATCATATAAAAAAAGGCCAATACGGATCATCCACGCAGGTCGTAGATGAGGGCGATGGGGTAGGGTGAAGCGAAGAGGTTTGATTAGATGAGGTGCGTTTCGCAGTAATACTTCTCTTTCTGCAAGTGCTTCTCGTACGAGTCGGAACTCGTAGTGTTCAAGGTATCGCAATCCACCGTGGATAAGCTTGCTGCTAGCGGATGATGTGGCGCTTGCGAGGTCATTTTGCTCACACATAATGACTGATAGACCTCGTCCAGAAGCGTCTGCAGCTATACCTGCTCCATTAATTCCACCTCCGACAATAAATAAATCGACAATCCCCGCTTGTTTAGCATTGACGGGAGAGATATGAGCGACTGTTTCAGTCATTGAGGGCCTCGTTTGCAATAAGGAAATGAAAATTCCAAGATGTTCTAAATTGATTGGAAGTAGTGTAGATGCATTCGAACTATTTCGCAAACGAATATAAAACGAATATATTGCAATTGATAAGTAAGGGATGTTCGAAAAGTGTTCAAGTATGAAGAAGTGGTTGCGATAAGGTGCTTTCAGTAGTAACGTCCATTTGTGTAAAGACACGGAGCGCTATAGCTAGGTGAATGACACGCAGGTGTTTAGAAGGGAGGTAGATGGGGGCCCTCAGGCGAGTGCTGAGGGGTGGTATTGTTTGAAGTGTGTGCTTATTCGGGGAGTTCGTTGTCAGCAATAAGGCACCGAACATCACTATTCAAAATGAGGTTTTGATAGTTGTTTTCAAGGGGGTGATCAGTAACAAGTAAGTCAATATCTTGCAGCTTCCCTAGACAAATCATTGCGTGCCGGCCGAACTTGGTGTGATCAACCGCGAGAATAACTTCGCGAGAGTTGGCTATAATCGCTTGAGAGACTCGAACCTCTTGATAGTCAAAATCAAGGAGTGAGCCTTCCTCGTCGATACCACTGATACCGATGATGCCGTAATCCACACGAAATTGGCTTACGAAGTCCATTGTAGCTTCACCGATGATACCTCCATCTTTGCTGCGGACCTTACCGCCAGCGATGATAACTTCGAAATCATCTTTGCCGCTAACGATGGATGCTACATGCAAGTTGTTGGTGATGATTTTAAGCCCGCTATGATTGAGTAGCTCTTTGGCAATAGCTTCATTGGTAGTGCCAATGTTAATAAATAACGATGCGTGATCGGGGATGTGGTTGGCAACAATTTTTGCGATACGAGATTTTTCTGGGGACTGTAGATGTTTTCGTGTGGTGTATTCTGTATTTTGGGTGCTCGGTGCTGCGCTGGCGCCGCCGTGAAAGCGCCTAACACGGTTCTCAGTGGCAAGGGTGTTGATATCGCGGCGCATCGTTTGTGGAGTGACATCAAAGTGTGACGCGAGGTTCTCGATGGAGACAAAGCCTTTGGCGTTAACTAGTTCAACAATGTGTTCGTGTCGTGCTTGCTGAGACATAAGAAAGCTACTACTTTTTAGGTTAACTGTTAGGTGAGTATCGGTATAGGAATGTGAGGTTTTATGTCAGAAATAATACTACAGAATTGGCTGAACGTCTGGCTTTTTAAGGCGGTAGGGCTAGATAGAAGCAATTCGTAACAATAGAGCGTTAAAGGGTGTTAAAACGATGCGTTAAAAGAATGACTTTTTGGCGTTAACGGCCTCGTTAATAGAGTGTACATATTAAGAAGAGCCATTCATTAATTTAGTGTTTAAGGATTTTGTAATGACCCGATATATTCTTTCTATAGATCAAGGAACAACAAGTACACGAGCCATTATTTTTGATGATCGTGGCAGTATTGTAACGTCTGCGCAGGAAGAGTTTGAGCAGTTTTTTCCGGCAGACGGCTGGGTTGAACATGACCCTGAAGAAATATGGGATACAACGGTGGCAGTGTGTCAGCAGGCGCTAAAAAACGGCAATATTGAGGCGTCAGCTATTGCGGGTATAGGGATTACTAACCAGAGAGAAACGACCATTGTTTGGGATAGGAAATCGGGTAAACCAATTTATAGGGCAATTGTTTGGCAAGACCGTAGAACGTCCGAATGGTGTAAAGAATTAAAGGCCGCTGGTAAAGAGCAGATCATAAAAGAAAAAACGGGGTTATTGGTAGATCCTTACTTCTCCGCAACCAAAATAGCTTGGATTTTGGACCATGTTGGAGGGGCTCGGGAAAGGGCTGAGCGTGGAGAGCTGGCATTTGGTACCGTTGACACATTCTTATTGTGGCGGTTGACGGGAGGCAAAAGTCATAAGACGGATGCAACTAATGCATCGCGAACGTTGGTATTTAACATTCATACCCAAGAATGGGATGATGAGTTATTGGAGATATTGAAAGTTCCTAAATCTATGCTGCCATCGGTGGAGGATTGTGCAGCAGACTTTGGTGATACTGACTCAGAATTGTTAGGTGCCTCGATAAAGATTGCAGGCATTGCTGGAGATCAACAAGCGGCGTTAATCGGTCAGGCGTGTTTTGAGCCGGGGATGATTAAAAGCACCTATGGCACAGGTTGCTTTATGGTGTTAAATACGGGTGATGAGGCACTTGTTTCTACTCAAAAACTGCTAACAACGGTTGGTTATCGTATCAATGGAAAAGTGACCTACGCGCTTGAGGGTAGTATTTTTGTTGCTGGCGCTGCAGTTCAGTGGTTACGAGACGGGCTTTCATTAATTAATCATGCTGGTGAAACCGAGGCTATGGCAGAGGAGGTGGGGGTGGATCAAAATGTTTATCTGGTACCTGCTTTTACTGGGTTAGGTGCGCCATACTGGGACCCCGAAGCTCGTGGCGCGATGTTTGGGTTAACACGAGATACAGGGATTAAGGATATCGTTACCGCCGGTTTGCAGTCAGTAGCATACCAGACCAAAGATTTGATCAGTGCAATGGAAAGAGATGGTGCGGTAAAACCTAAAACGCTACGCGTAGATGGTGGAATGGTTGCCAATAATTGGGTGGTTAAGTTTATTAGTGATCTGTTGAATGTGAATGTGGACAGGCCTGCTGTGATTGAAACAACGGCCCTAGGCGTAGCCTATTTAGCAGGTTTGCAAGTCGGGATTTATGACTCGCTAGAGGATATTTCTGAGTTGTGGCATTGTGAACGTCACTTTGAGCCGGATATGACAGATGAGCTTAGGGAAAGGTTATACGGCGGCTGGCTTGATGCAGTTAGCCGTGTTCGTAAGAACTGATTTGTAATCCGTACCGTTGGTTATTGTGCAAGCCAATAATGTATTAAGAGTATTGTTGGATGATGGTCTGTAAATTGTTTTTTTGAGCAAAATCAGCCATGTTTTTCTGTAGTGTTTTTTCTAGCTGATCATGTAAGTGGTGTGTCTCTTGAGAGACCTGTGCTGCATGGTCAGCTTGGGTCTTTGCCGACTTGGCAATTGATTGGTTGCTTTCTTGTAGTGAGTGTATCGATTCAGTTGCATCTTCAAGAGAATGAGAGGCATCTTTTGCTCCGTCTACACTTGCGGAGATCATTTGCCTGCTTTTTTCCATGTCCTGTGCGCTTTCTCGTGAGCCTTTTTGTATTTCTTCTATTTGTATTTTTATATCTTCTGCAGCAGCAGCAGTTTTGGATGCTAGTGCTCGTACTTCGTCGGCAACAACGGCAAACCCTCGCCCTTGCTCCCCTGCTCTAGCCGCTTCAATGGCTGCGTTAAGAGCCAATAAGTTGGTCTGGCCTGTGATATGAGTGATCATATCAACGACGGTACCGATTGCTTCACAATTACTGGTAAGTTTGTTTATTTTTGAAGTCGAATTTTCTAGTTGTTGATCGAGTTTTTCAATTTCTGTTGTTAATAGGACAAGTTTGTCTTGACCTTGTTGGGATTTTTCTTGAGCTTGGTTTGCATTGTCTTGGGCCGTTGAGGTTACTTGAATAATGGTACTAAACTCTGTTGAGATACCCTGTATCGTATTGGAGATATCGTTGACGCTTTTTAATGTATGGCTATTTTTTGTGTTGGTTGTTTCTTGTTGATTTATAATGGATTGCTCTCTTTGTTGCAAAGAATTGAGCAAGGATGACATGTCGTTTTTTTGTTTTTCGATTGAAGCTTCAAAAGCTTCTAAGCAATGTGTTAATACGGAGTCTGGCGTCATGCTCTTATCAATACGCACATCGTATTTCTTTGCCATAACTAACAGTTGGCTCATGGCAGATTTTCCTGAAACTACCATGGATTGATGCAGAGTATGGTATAGAAAATATGAGCATAGAAAACTGAGAAAAATTAAACATACAAAAATAACTTCTCGTTGCCAGCCAGAGTTATTAGAGAAATTAATGGTGGCAGTGCTCGCTTGTTTTATTTGTTCTATGTCCTTGCTTTCAATCGGTGATAGTTGGTTGTAGGTTTTGTTAAGCCCCGTCATTAAAGTTTGGGTTTGTTTGCTATGAGCAACAAGCATGTCAAATACAGAAAGGTACTCGTTTAATAGTGTGTCCAGTGCTTGATGGTCTTCCTTTATTAGGGGGGAGGAAGGGATTTCTTTTCGCAACGTTGTGGCCAGTTCATGTAGTGCGTCTTTATCATTATTTGAATGCGAGAGAGTAAACTCTTTTTGGCGTTGTTGTATTTGGGTGAATAAGCTAAATAAATACACCGCATTTTGTTCTTTTAGATAATTGTTGATTTTTTTCTCGGCGCTACTGATGTTATCAGGGATGTTGCTTTTACTGGCGGGGGTCAGTTGTTTCTGATGTTCAGTGAGTTCCTTTAACTGGCGATGATAGGTGGCTAGGTTAAAAACCAGGTTTTTGGCTTTGGTTTCTAGGTGCTTGTACTCTTTGGGTAATGAAAATATGCGAGTACCTTTTTGTAACTCGCTAGTTAATGTCGAAAGCTGTTTTAATTGTTGTTGGTTTTTTTCATAGGAGGTCGAGGCGATAATACCTTTCGCAGCGACGATATCTGATTGGATGTTGTGGGCAATTGCCATGTAGTCAGATAGCTCGTTCTTCAATTGCGTACTTTTACTTGAGCTTTCTTGCTGTAAAAAAAATAAACTTGCTATAGCTGCTAATGACAGCATTAAGACAGCAGTGATCATTTTTAATCGAGTGGCAAAGGTGAGGTTATTGGTTTCGCCTGTGGGCATACTGTTTTCCTGAATTTTACTGAGGTATTCGGGTATACAGTAAGAATAGCTATGATTTGATTTTTTGTTGGAAGGATGAGGATGTGAGCTTAAACTAATTAGGCTCGAGATGAGTGGTACAGATGAAAGAAGAAGGAGGTGGGTTAAGGCTCCGCAATTGCAAAGCCCTAACAGGATAACTATATCCTATACATCAATCACTTATGATGCTTTTCTCTTACGAGACCAGCCTAAACCAATCAAACCCAAGCCGAATAAGGCAAAGGTAGCCGGCTCAGATACATTGATGGGGTCAATGACAATACTGGTTGATATGTTGAAATTTGATTGAGTTCTATGGCGTTCCGCAAAGAAAATGTCAATGTCGTAATCATTGCCAGAAATTAGGCCTAGAGTATCTAAATCTACAGAAGCATGGGCTGCACCGTGAACACCACCCAAATCAATGGCTAACACGCCGTCGATAAAAACCCACAAATCGTCGTCACCGGTAAAGCTGAAGTTCTGTCCAGCTTGGTACGTGAAGTCACCGTTTAGCTCATAGGTAAAGTGGTAATTGTGACTGTTACCTTCATTGCCACCCAACAGCCCATCAATTGGGAAGAATGATGAATCGTTATAGGTGTAAGTGCCGGCGTGTCCGCTGTCATCCAAAGTGATAGTATGAGTGCTGGTGATGCTGGCGGCTGAATCGTTGTACCATTGGTCAAAGTTAGCTTCATTACTAAAGCCCGCTCCTGCTCCTGCGGCGTTAAATTCAGGATTGCCATCCGCACCTAAGGTGGCCTTTACAGCGCCAGTGTCCAAGCCACCAACATGCGCTTCCATGTCTGCGTGTGTCGTGCTGAAGTCACGAATGGTCCCAGTCCAATCGATGGTGGTTGCATTGGTTTGAGCTGATGCCATGAGAAGGCCTGCTGATATTGCGGCCACTCCGATTACGTGTTTTTTCATTGTTCTATTCCATATTGGGTTAACGTTGATAGCGCAAGATTAGTTAGGCACTATTTATGCCAACATGGTAAGTATATGAATAATATAGAAATAATCTAACAACGGACGCGGCGTTATGAGGGGTTGTAAAGTTATTCGACGGGAAGTGACATGCAAAGTATTTCGACTACGGTAAATGCCCATGAGAGGTAAGGCGAAAGGGGAAAAGGTAATTACAGAGCCACAATTCCACAAAAGAAATTGAGCTGATTAAATACTATCAACTAATAGGGCTACAACTGCCCCAACCCAAGACATCCATAGTTTAGGTCAATAAAGTGATGTCAGGCGGCGCTACAAAAACTCCAAATGGAGCTTAATGCAGCAGTATTGCGGTGTCGGGATATGGATTTTTATTTCCTTTATTGATGCTGTTAAGAATGTGGAGTCCATGTTCCTAACAGCATTTCAAGTAGAGCTTTCTGAGCATGAAGACGGTTTTCGGCTTCATCCCATACGACTGAATCAGTTGCTTCCATCAGCTCCTCGCTAACTTCCTCGCCACGGTGAGCGGGCAAGCAATGCATAAATAAAGCATCTTTTTCAGCAAGACTCATGAGATCGCTGTTTACCTGGTAACCACTGAATGCGTTAACACGCTGATCTTGTTCGGATTCTTGTCCCATGCTTGCCCATACGTCAGTAACAACTAGGCTCGACTGTTCCACGGCTTCTTTAGGGCTACGAAATAGGGAGACTCGGTCTTTGTTGTCTTGGACTAGTTTAGCATTCGGCTCAAATCCAGCGGGGCAGGCGATATTTAGATGAAAATCAAACTGTCGTGCGGCGTTGATATATGAGTGGCACATGTTGTTGCCGTCACCAACCCATGTCACTGTTTTCCCTGAGATGTCCCCGCGGTGTTCATGGTAAGTCTGCATATCTGCTAGCAATTGACAGGGGTGATAGCTGTCAGTTAACGCATTGATCACGGGGACGCTAGAATTTCGAGCAAAGGTTTCGAGTTTTTCATGCTCGAATGTGCGGATCATTATGATATCTACCATTCGTGATAACACTTTGGCTGAGTCTGCAACGGGTTCGCCACGGCCTAGTTGGGTATCTTTTGAGGATAAAAAGATAGCGCCACCACCGGATTGAATCATTGCACTTTCAAACGATACGCGAGTACGTGTGGATGATTTTTCAAAAATCATCCCTAACACCTTGCTTTTAAAAGGCTCATAAATGACGCCGTTATTCTGCATGGTACGTAATTCAGACGCCCTCGTAATGAGTTGCTTTAATTCTTTGGGGCTAAAATCGAGTAACGTTAAAAAATGCCTTGAGGTCATGGCATTGCTTCCTTTTTTTTATATCGCTGGGGATTGCTTAGAGGCTTTCTGCCCACGCAAGAACGAGTTGGCTAACGCGTTCGACAATTTCTTCTGCTTCGCTATCGCTCATGATCAGTGGTGGAAGTAGGCGTATGACGCTACTGGCGGTGACATTGATTAATAGGCCGTTGTTGAGGGCTTTTTCTGCCAATTCAGGGCAGGGTGTATTTAATTCAATGCCTAGCATCAAACCCATATGACGTACATGGTTGAACTCTTTGCAGTTGCTTAGCTTTTTTTCAAAACCAGAGGCCATTAAGCTACCTAAGTGTGCAGCGCGGTCGCTTAACTTATCATTTTCGATGGTGTTTACCACGGTAAGGGCAGTTGCACAGACCATGGGGTTGCCTCCATAAGTGGAGCCATGATTACCTGGGGCAAGCAGATGTGTGGCCTTACCTGCTACAAGGCAGGCGCCAATCGGCATTCCATTACCTAAGCCTTTTGCTGTGGTTAATACATCAGGTGTGAAATTATGATGTTGAAATGCAAAATACTTACCCGTTCTGCCGTTACCCGTTTGTATTTCATCAAGCATCAATAACCAGTTGTGCTCTTCACATATAGTGTGAAGTTCTGGAAGGTAGGTAGCGTCAGGAATGTTTATACCGCCTTCGCCTTGAACCGGTTCAACGAGAATAGCGACAACATTAGGGTTGTTAGCGGCGATATTTTTAACAGCTTCAATATCATTATAGGGAGCGCGAACAAACCCTTGGACCAGAGGCTCGAATCCTGCATGTACCTTTCTATTACCTGTGGCTGATAGCGTTGCCAGTGTGCGGCCATGAAAGGAGTTGCCCATAACAATGATAGCTGGGTTGTCTATTTTTTGTTTGTTGCCGT
This sequence comes from uncultured Gammaproteobacteria bacterium, assembly GCA_913063125.1. Taxonomy (GTDB): domain Bacteria; phylum Pseudomonadota; class Gammaproteobacteria; order Pseudomonadales; family Ketobacteraceae; genus 42-54-T18. The sequence continues at coordinate 59,533 of CAJXZM010000010.1, forward strand.
ATAAACGTGCGATTTTTATAGCCGCTTCATTCGCTTCGGCGCCGGAGTTGCCAAAAAAACAACCGTCCATATTGGCGACATTGGCAAGCTTTTCACCTAAGTCTTGTTGGTGTTTGATGCGGTAAAGGTTTGATGTGTGGAGTAAGCGTCCAGCTTGCTCGCATATTGTACGGGTTACTTCTGGGTGGGAGTGACCTAGACCACATACGGCGATACCGCTGAGTGCATCGAGATACTTCTTTCCATTAGTATCATATATCCATACCCCGTCACCTTTTTCGAATGTGACTGGTAATTGAGCGTAAGTAGGAATCAAACCGTGAGACAACATGAGTGCGTACCATTTACTATAAAAAGAACTACAACAAAAAAAGGCAACCTAAAGGCTGCCGCTAAGGGGTCATCATAGACCTAAATAGATTATGGTGCAAATAGCGGGGGTAGTGTTGACAATGGATTCTCTAGGTGTTCAGCGAAAGGGGTGTATCCTCTTCTGTTTTTGTTCCTACTTGTTGTTCCAATGCCCAGCGCCGGTAGTCCAGAGGGGTCATGTCGTATTGTTTCTTAAAGCTGCTATAAAAATGGCCTAAATTACCGAATCCACAATCGTAGCCGATATTAGTGGCAGAATCGTTGGTGTTGGTTAATTGTTGGCATGCCTTTTGTAGCCGGATGAGGTTGGTGTATTCAATTAAGCTCTTGCCGGTCACAGACTTAAACTGAAGAGCAAAAGAAGAACGAGACATGCCCGCTTTTTTTGCCATGTTTTCTAATGCTATTGGTTGTGATGGGTCTTGAAGAATAGCTTCACAACAGCGTTCAATTTCAAAGGCTTTGTTATTGGTTTTAACGAGAGTAGGGATGGTGGCCTGGCGGCAATGATTAATGAGTAATTGTGCAAGAATACTTCTTGCCATGACATCACCAAACAATGACGGAGAATCAATTTCATTTTGCAGGCGTCGGGCGAAAGTTGCATTCTCTCGAAACCGCTGTTGATTAAAGCGGCTGCTGATGGAGTGATTAAGGTATTTTCCATCCAAATAATTCTTTAAAGATAAAATACCAAGAGATGAGGCAAAACCGTCATCAAAACAAATGAATTGTGTTCTTGCCGCATCTTCTGGGCTACCAATAATTCGATGACTAATTCCAGAGGGGATCAGAAATGTACGTCCGACTCTGTAGTCACTTATTTTTCCGTTAATTTCCAGTTGTCCTGTATCACTTCCACAAACAATTAATTCGTGTGGTGGGTGTTCATGAAAAGGTAGTCGCTCTTCTATATCGGCGGTAATGCTGCAGTGCATATTATTAACCTTTCTGGATGATTCCGTAATGGAAGCGGACTATACCATAAGCAGAGAGCCGCTTTTGTCGTTATTCTGCATTCAAATGTAAATTGAACTAACAAGATTATATAAGCGATTACCTTAAGGAAACCATGAGGTAGTCGCTATATCTATAATAAAAATTTTAAGGGTAATGTATGAAAGAACACAATGTTAACGCAATAGAAAATGTTCGTCGTATAGAAAATTTTGAGACGAATGAAATGAATGGTTATTGCATGGATTTGACGCATGCAGTTTACCCGCATGACGAAGTACATGGTAAATATTGTACCATTGAAGAATATATTGATTGCCCCCCTGAAGATGTTTATCGCTACCTTGCACAAACACGTTCTTTAGCTGAATGGACTTATAGCCTTCGAGATATGAAACCAACAGACAAGAAAAACTTGTTTGAATTCAAGGATATGATTGGAGATGACACGCTTTGTTTTTGTGAAACAAAAGTGAACCCTGGAGCGATGACTGTGGACTATCACTGCGCATGGGATCAAGGCGAACATTTATGGATGATTTACCTGATGCGTGTTGTGCCCGCTGAGTTGGTATTGAATAAACCGGGGTCGGTTGTGTTGTGGACAAACTGCCATCATCCATTTTATGACAAAAATGCTTATCCAGAAACAGCACCGACTGAACGCCCTGTATGGGTCGGTGATTTTTGGACAATGTTCTACGCAGGTCATTGGGTTGAGATGCAAAATCTTAAACATATATTGGAATACCGTCATAAAAATAAATTACCGATGTTTGATGAGTCATGGTTAGAAGATTCAGAGTTAACGGGTTCAGAACTAAAGGGTTCTGGAAAAGCTGATGTTGTGAGTGCATAACGTTCATAAATGGAGGATAAAAAGATGCAACCGATCAGTTTAGTTAGCGCAGCAAGTTATTTGCCAGAGAATATTGTTCCGAATACATTTTTTACAGAATCTATTGCTGATGGTGAAAAAGCTGCAAACAGTAATCACCCAATGTTTAAGGGAACAGAATTTCGTCGTCATGTGGCAGAAGGGGAAACTGCTATTGGTATGCTTGAGCAGGCTTCTCGGAAATTGGGTGATCGGCTAAATCTAGATTTCCCCAAAGACGTGGATATTATTCTTATTAATACCACAGTATTGGATATGCCGTTTACAGGGTGTGGTGCTGAGCTTGCTCACGTATTAGGGGCAAAACCATCGTGGATTATTGATGTACATAATGGAGGTTGTGTTTCTTTTGTCTACATGATGGATATTGCTCGTAGTCTGATGGCAAGCTCTGGTGCAAAAACAGCAATGATTTGTAATGTGCAAAATGCTGCAGGTCGAATATTTAGACACCCCGAAAATAGAAAGTTACCGCAATCGGCTGTGCCGGGTGATGGTTGCGGTGTTGGATATTTGGTAGCAAACGACAGCTCACCGGTGCAATCAATTGTCCGCCGTAGCTATGGCGAATACGCAAAAGATATGACAGCCGTAAGTGATGACGGTCAAAAATGGTGGGATCCTCGTGAGACACCTATGCATATCGAATTTACTGAAAATAAATTGGCATCCATTGTGGGCCGTGGTAATAAAATTGTGCCAGAAGCATTATATGCAGCGCTTAAAGAAGCGAATATATCAATGCAGAACGTGGATAAATTAATTACTAATCAGCCAAACCACACATTTTTACGTAATTGGCGTGAATCGGTTTGTGTTAAGGAAAAAAACCATATTCATACGTTTCCTGAACATGGGAATTTGTTTGGTGCAGCATTGCCTATTTCATTGGCTAGGGGTATTGAAACAGGAGCATTAAAGAAAGGAGATAACCTCTTGCTGGGTGGGTTTGCTCATGCGGGGGATTACGCCTGTGGATCTGTTGTACATTGGCAGGGAGGTGAGTGATGTATATTCATAGCTGGATGGTATGTCATCGCCCTAAATCACAAACCAAACCTGCGCGTTATGGTGATCGAACAT
>CAJXZM010000011.1 GCA_913063125.1 uncultured Gammaproteobacteria bacterium
TCGAGCTATTACAGCGAGAGATTGATGAATATTACAGCAATTACAAAGTCAGTAATGATTTGATAGAGCTGCGCAATTTAGTACTCGTTGGAGAGCTAATCATCCGCTCAGCGCTTCAACGCAAAGAAAGCAGGGGGTTACACTTTACTCTTGACTACCCTGAGCAGCTACCAATCGCTAAAGACACCGTTTTAACACCGATATAACACTATCACTCGCTACCATCTGAATAACGAACATAACAAAAGTAGCGAAACCCCTTTTACTTCCCCCTATCTCCATAATCAGCAAGGCCAAGTAAGTCCCCTCTCTGCCAACGCAGCCACACCTGCAGTCGTCGATATGTTGGACCGCTTACACTATCAGGAGCAATCAATAATGACCTGGTTAAAAACGGTGCAAGCACGCGACTACTTCCTATCGGTTTAAAAGATAAAAAGATAGCAAACCGACTAACAACACTGCCTCCAGATAATAGATACCACTGAACAGAGCCGTCCGCAAAGTGCAACGCCCATTCCCCTGTCGGCGCCTGAGTCACTGCACATATGCGTCGCTTCCTATTCAATAGGTCAATCTTTTTAAACTGATTTGGCTGTGAATTCCTTTTTTGGAAAAACCCTAAAGATGCCAAGCTAACCAACCAGCTCCACATCACTGCAATAACACAACACAGTGCAACCAAAACTAGGGAGCTATAGCTAATTATCGCCCAAGCCACAGCCAACAATGAGATTACATGTAAAGCGCTAACAAAAAGAGCTGCCGACCAGGTCGGAGCTAACTTAAAGTCCGGGCGCCATTCGTGAAAGGATGACATCAACCATTGCCGCCGTCTGTGGATCAGCAGGTTTTACCCGCAGCGTAAACCATTCAAAAATATCAGCATCCTGCTCTTTCAAAAACGCTTCGAAGCCGTCTCGATCAGCAGCAGATAACGTATCAAAGTATTTTTCAAAAAAAGGTACCAATAAAACCTCTACCTCCTTGATTCCCCTACGACATTGCCACGTTAATCGACGCTTTCTATCCTCAATGGATTCAGTAACTTCACTATTTGACATAATACATCCTTAATTCGAGGCCACTCCAACAATGGTGGCCCATTCGCAAGTGCTTGTGTGAGTGATTATACCCAATTAATTACCAATACCCATACAACTCACCTGCTGACAGCGACGCTATATGGAATTATCATAGGCATACATCAAAAGAACTGTAGGTATCCCATGCAAAACCAATGGCAAACACTGCTCAACACCCTCTCCCCCGGGTTAACTGCGCAATTACAATCCCCAGCATACACCCCTGAGATCGGATACCTGTCATGCTTAACTGAGTTTGAAACCCTCAATATCACGGGGCCAGACCGACTTACCTTCTTACAAGGGCAAATGACCTGCGATTTCACAACAATCGGAGGTAAACTCCTAATCGGTGCAAACTGCAACCTAAAAGGCAGGGCTAGCGCCACCTTTTACGCAATTGACAATACTGCTAACGAAACAACGCAACTCATTCTTCCTACTGGTCAAGCCACTTACCTCAAGGGATTACTTGATAAGTATGCCCTATTTTCCAAAGCAGAATTAAGCGCAGAGAATGAAGAGCAAGTAGTCATTGGACTCATTGGAGAGCAATCACTGGCTATAACCGGCATTGCCTCCCTGGAAAGTAATCAAAGCGTTAATATAGCGCAGGGAAATGTATCAAGAGTTAACGATACAAACCTCTTTCTGTGTATCATCAATACAGAGCTCGCCCAACAGTGGATTAATGCTATATCTGAAAATACAACGACTGACAAAAGCCTAGTCATTGCCCATCAGAACATCTGGAATCAACAGCAAATAGCATCCGGTATCTCTCACGTAACAACAACCTGCCAAGACCTTTTTATTCCTCAAGAGCTCAATTACGACTTAATCGACGGCATTAGCTTTACTAAAGGGTGCTACAAGGGCCAAGAAATCATCGCCCGCCTTCATTACCGAGGCAGCTACAAACAACGCACATGTCGATTTCAATGCAAAACAGATGCAGAACCAATGCCTGGCACATCAATCTACAGCAAAAATACTGATCAACCCTGTGGGCAGGTTGTCCAAAGCTGCTCTACAAATGACGGTATTGAATTACTCGCGGTGATGAAGATTAAAATGTTGGAATCAGAAACCCTTCACTTAGATCAAAAAGATGGCCCTATTATCCATGGCCTCACGCTCCCCTATGCTATAACTAATGAAGAGGCATAATTAACGAAAAACTGGAAGCGAAGCGACAATATATGGCTAACCTTGATGAAGTTGTATTACAAGAAATCACCGAACTTATTGATAATGATCGTTTGGTGTTACCCACCTTGCCAGAAGTCGCCCTAAAAGCTCGGGACACTGCTGAAGATGCTAACGCGTCAGCAAAGGACCTTGCAAATGTGATCAGTAATGACGCGGCAATGACAGCGCGAATTATCAAAGTTGCTAACAGCCCCATCATGCGTGGGGCAAGAGAAATTGAAGATGTACAAATGGCCATTGCACGTTTAGGTATCACGTGCATTAGCAATCTTGTGACCGGCCTAGCAATGGAACAAATGTTCCAAGCTACATCTGACTTTATTGATAAAGCCATGCGTAACTCCTGGGCCCACAGCACTGAAGTCGCTGGGATCGCCAACGTATTGGCACGGCACTATACCAAGCTTAAACCAGACCAAGCCACACTAGCAGGTTTGGTACATAACATTGGTATACTCCCTATTCTTACCTACGCAGAAGACTCCGGAAAACTTAATGACCACATTACTTTGCAAAATGTTATTGAGAAAATCCACCCTACAATTGGCGTAAAGATACTAGAAAGTTGGGATTTCCCGAAAGAGCTCATCGCAGTACCAGGGCACTATTTGGATTTTAATAGAGATACTGGTGTGGATCGCGCTGATTATGCCGACATTGTTATGATCGCAAATCTACAAACCTATATAGGTAAAGATCACCCCTACACCGCGCTTGACTGGCAAAACATTCCCGCATTTGGCCGTGTAGGCCTTGACCCTAATGTTGATGACCAGGAAGGGGAAGATTTATCCGATGAAATGGATGCAGCAATGGCAATGCTACGTTAAATTTGTTGACCTACCTCAGAAAAACCACAAAAAAAATCTATATAATGCAGCTTTCACATAAATGTTAACACCTAGTGAGACTGCATTATGATTTCCAATTTTTCTGAATTACTTAAAGCAGCGGAAGATCAACAAGAACCTCAGCGCTTGTTATTTTTATTTGCAAAAGCCGAAAAAACAAAAAAAAAGAAAAATAAATCTCATCAAAAAGGCACCATATCACCTGTAATGTGTGTGGACAAACTACCTTCAGAAATCACCGACTTCGATAGCTTTATTGTAGAGGCGGATTCAATCTCTAAAGAATGGGATTTCATGTTAACTGCAGGGTTAAACGGCAAAGATGGCGTTGCTCCTACCACTGAAGAAGCAGAACCTTACCTAAACCAGATGACCAACCAATTAGCCAACGGCCAAGATATTTCTCAATTTGTAATTTTTGATAGAGAAGAAAACCCTATCGATATAATGTCTAATTAAAAAGCGGCTTATCCGTTGTCAGCGCAATAAACCGGGGCATAGTGAACAACTCATCGATTCAGTGTACTATGACCAATTCTGAGACCATACTTTGCCATCATTTCTTCAATGTTACGATAGCCTTTAAAGGTGATCATAGGCCGTTCAGCATGACGGTTTTTTGAAGTATTACCCTCTATTCTAAATCCATTCTATTTTCGGATACCTCTTGTGCTACCCATTGATGAATATCTTCCAGTAATTGCCAGCAAACTTATTACCGGTACCAACCTAGTCCTACAAGCGGAACCTGGTGCCGGCAAATCAACGGCCTTACCTTTGAGTTTACTGGACACTGACTGGCTGAGGGGAAAGAAGATCCTAATGCTAGAACCGCGACGTGTTGCTGCGAAATCCATAGCACACTACCTCGCTCGCCAGTTAGGTGAAAAAGTTGGTCAACGTATTGGCTATCAAATAAAGAATGACCGAAAAATAACGAAAGATACGGTATTAGAGATTGTCACAGAAGGTATCCTGACACGTAGGCTACAGGGTGATCCAGAAATATCAGATATTGGTCTCATCATATTTGATGAATTTCATGAGAGATCAATTCATGCTGATTTATCATTACTACTCTCGCTCGAGATACAACAAACCATCAGAGAGGATCTCAAGCTATTGGTGATGTCTGCCACCATTGATACAGGGCTCATATCACGATATATGGGTGGAGCCGACATTATAGAATGTCCAGGTAGAGTTTTTCCTGTATCGGTTGAATACATTCATGCCCAAAAAGCCCCCTTGGTTCACCTGGTTACTAATGCGTTGCGTTCAGCGCTAGAAGCCGATAAAAAAGGGGACATTTTAGTTTTTCTCCCAGGTCAAGCGGATATAAATAGATGTATTTCTGAATCCAACAACATCTTTGATACTGATCCGACCATGCTTTTTCTACCGCTCTATGGCGGCCTTCCGCTGTCGCAACAAGAACAAGCCTTAATCCCAGATCCTAGCGGTAAGAGACGTATAATTTTTACAACCAATATTGCAGAAACAAGCTTAACCATCGAAGGGGTCACATGTGTTATTGATAGTGGCCTAGAAAAAGTACTTATCTATGACCCTGCCAGCTGCATGACCCGCCTTGAGACAACGTATATTTCTAAAGCTTCGGCTGATCAGCGAAAAGGCCGTGCTGGCCGCACCCAGATGGGTGCATGCATCCGCTTATGGGATGAACAAAAACAGAGATCCTTAAGAGACTATCAGGGCGAAGAAGTTTTGTCGGCTGATTTAAGCGCATTCGTGTTAGAGCTTTATATTTGGGGGGCTGGAAATTACGATGATATCAATTGGTTAACACCGCCACCAAAACCACATTTCTTATCAGCCCAAGCAACACTGATGTCACTAGGGTTAATAGATTCGGAAAATAAAGTTACCCCTTTAGGTGCAAAGGCAGCCGGCATAGGTCTTTCACCAAGATTGGCCGCAATGCTTCTTCGGGCTGAGACAACGATTGAGAAAGGTATAGCATGTGAACTTGCAGCCTTGCTGTCTGATAGGGACATTTTCTATCGCAATAAAGGCGTTGATATCATTGAACGTTTATTGGCGTTACAAGACTATACAGCCAATCGCAACACAGCATTGAAGACACACCCTATTAAGCGCTCTTCCGTAGACCAACTACTGACTAGCAGTAGCGCGTTAAGAAGAGTTCTGAAACTTGATAAGTCAGTCTCTAGACCTTCACTAACCCAATTACAAGACTCGGCGGGTAAACTGTTGCTGCACGCCTACCCAGATCGCTTAGCCAAAAGACGTTCAAATAGTTGCGGCCGATATCAGCTCGCAAATGGAAAAGGCGTACATCTGTATGAGGATGACCCTCTATATGGCAGTGAATGGCTAATCATCGCCGATTGTGATGCCCAAAAGAAAGAAGGTCGGATTTACAGTGCCTCCTCGATTTCCTATGAATCCATACAAGAATGTCTAGCTGGCAGCTTTATCACCAATGATCGATTTGAATTTGATAAAAAGAAACAAAAAGTCACTGGCCGGCGCATTACTGAGTATGGAGCCATTATTGTAACGTCTGCAGTAATCTCCGTAATTCCGCCAGAACAGTTTCAAAAGTGCCTGCTTCAAGTGCTTCAAGTGAGTGGGCTGAATATACTGAACTGGACCCTTCGCTGTGAAGGGTGGCTATCAAGGGCTCAGTGGTTAGGGGAAAATTTGAATTCTTTTCCCCTATTGTCAAAAAACTCGCTTCTCAAAAACGCAAATGATTGGTTATTGCCATACATTTCTAACGCTAACTCTATTGCCGATCTTAAAAAGGTAAATGTATTCGAATTATTAGTCGGCACTCTATCTTGGGATGATCAACAAACGCTAAATCGAGAAGCGCCAACCAATTATACGACTCCTAGCAACAAGTCAGTCTCCATTGTGTATGACGGGCAACAAGGGCCTACAGTATCAGTGCAACTGCAGGAGATGTTCGGGGAAGTTAAATCGCCAAAAATTGCAGGAGGAAATGTCGCTATCCGGTTTGAGTTACTATCACCAGCGCGCAGACCCATTCAGATAACAAGTGACCTAGATAATTTTTGGCAAACCTCTTATTTTGACGTTGCCAAGGAAATGAGGAGTAAATACCCTAGACACAGATGGCCTGACCAGCCCTTGCTCGAAAAGGCTGGCCGTTCAATCAAACGCAAAGGCGGTCAATGACCGTCATAAAATACTATCAAACCTGCCAACCTTAGATAGCAAGTACAGTCGTCAACCCTTACTCCTCTTTAAACATATTCTGAATACTGGAGAAGTCCAAGGCTCCACTACCCTTTCGCCCATGCATCCCATACAAGCTTTTTGCAAGATTCCCCATCGGTGTAGCCGACTTACTATGCAGTGCAACCTCCATCGCCAAACCAAGATCTTTGTTCATTAGGTTAACCTGAAACCCGCCTTTATATTCATTTGATGCAGGCACCCCATCCATAACACCAGGGTAAGGGTTATATAATTCTAACGACCAGTTTTTTCCTGAGCTTTGCAGCATGATTTCTGACAATACTTTTGGATCAAGTCCATTATCAACGCCAAGCTGCAGCGCCTCAGCGGTTCCAATCATTTGTATAGCTAACAACATATTATTACATATCTTAGCAGCTTGGCCCGCCCCGTTACCGCCGGCATGAAATACATTTTTACCCATATCCGATAATACAGGTTTTGCATTTTCAAACGCTGTATCCGAACCACCAACAATAAACGTCAACGTCCCCGCGACGGCACCACCAACACCACCAGATACCGGAGCATCTATTGCCACAATACCTTTGGCTTCCGCTGCAACAGCCAAATTACGAGAATTTTCAGGTGCAACTGTAGAACAATCAATAACTAACGTATTTTGATCGATAATATCAAGCAGGGCAGTTTCATGGATATAAAGGTTTTCCATGATTTTTCCGGATGGCAACATCGATACAATGACATCCGCTCCCACAACAACATCACTCGCCACACTGGCCTTTTCTGCACCAGCCTCTGCAACAATATCAAGCAATGCATCAGATAAATCATAAGCAATAACACAATGCCCTGCCTTCACTAAATTCATTGCCATGGGGCCACCCATGTTACCTACACCGATAAATCCAATTGTTGCCATTGCTATTTCCTTCCTATTCTTACATTTAAGGTCATGTGAAAAGTCATTTACACACTGCTTGAGCGTTGCGTGAATGTTGCTTAAAGGTTATTCAACGGATGGGGAGCATCCACCCATGGTGCAGTAAAGTGCGCGTCAATCCAATCTTGTGGTACCTCAGCAACAGAGCTGTGCTGCCATTTCGGAGCGCCATCCTTATCCACTAACAACGCTCGTACACCCTCAGGAAAGTCTGGGTGTTTACTGCATTGTAACGATACAATCAGCTCCATTTGGAACACCGCTTCTAGCGATAATTTTTGACCCCGACGTAATTGTTCATAAACAATATACGCTGTGGTCGGACAACCTTTCAGCAGCCCTTTTTTGGCACGCTGCAACCATTTATCATCTGCTTCAAATTGAGTGAAGTTATCAACAATTTCAGGCAATGAATCGCCATCGGTTAATTGATTAATCACATCAAAATGTTGTCGCACCGATGATTCAGGCAAGTCAGAAAGCTCTTCAAATCGACGCAGCACTGAAGAAACAACGCCAAAATAGGTATCATCTGAACCGCCCCAATCCGCAGCCAACAACCCCTCGATTACATTCGTTTTTTTATCGTGAGTAACAAACCGATCAGCCAGCCCTACGAACAGTGCATCTGCCGCATTTATATTCGCCCCTGTAAGACCAAGAAAAAGCCCTGACCTACCTGGCGTGTGATTTAAAAACCACGTACTTCCAACATCAGGATATAAACCAATGTTAATTTCTGGCATCGCCAATCGTGATTTTTCAGTCACCACACGGTGACTCGCACCAGACATCAGGCCGATCCCGCCCCCCATAACGATACCATGCCCCCAAACAATAAACGGTTTACGGTATTGATGAATCAAATAATCTAAGCGGTATTCCTGTTCAAAAAAGTCTTCGGCGTATTGGTTGGGTTTATCTGCACCACACTCTACCATCGTGTCATATAACCGACGAATATCACCACCAGCACAAAATGCTTTTTCACCGGCGCCCTGTAATATCACACAGGCAATCGACGATTCCTTCTGCCAAGCTTCTAGCTGAGGGCGTAACAATGCAACCATTTCAACACTGAGAGAATTTAAAGATCGCTCTGAATTTAATGTAGCTACACCAATCTGTTTTCCGTCAGCCGTACCTAATACAGCAAAAAGCACAACATCGCTCTCGGCACTACTCCCTATTTTACTCCCAACGTCACTCATTGGTTTTTCCACTCAGGTTTACGTTTTTCAAGAAAAGCATTCACGCCCTCTTTTTGATCTTCTGTATCAAATAGATTAACAAACTCTTCTCGTTCAGCAGGCAAAGCTTGGCGCATTGGGTTATCACGAGCTGCCATAATGAGTGATTTACAAACTCTCACAGAGCTGGGACTTTGATTGGCAACCTGCTTCGCCAATGCCAATGCACGAGCCAGTGACTCGCCTTTTCCAACGACTTCTTCTACCAAACCAATTTCAAGCGCTTTGGGAGCCTTAACTTGCTCACCGCATAAAATCATTTTTTTCGCCCAGCCTTCTCCCACTAACCAGGTAAGATTTTGCGTACCACCTGCACAAGGAAGTAATCCGACCTTTGCTTCCGGTAGTGCCAACACTGCCTGCTCTTCTGCAATACGAATATCACAGGATAATGTACATTCAAGACCACCGCCCATCGCATAACCGTTTATCGCCGCAATAGATACACCGGTATAATCACTTAGTGCTTCAAATGCAGCTCCAAAAACACGTGACATGGTGCTTGCAATAGCAATATCTCCATCTGCAAACAACGTAAGATCAGCACCCGCAGAGAAGAACTTCTCTCCTTGCCCAGTGATTACCAAGCTATAATTTTCTTTATCATCATTTAATTCCTGAATAGTCTTCTTCAGGTCATTTAAACTCTGCTCTGTCCAGGTATTTGCGGGTGGATTATTAATCGTTAATACCGCAACAGTACCTTGCTTTTCTACTTGAATTAATTCACTCATCGAACAATCTCCGTGGCACCATCGATTAATAATCGTCGTGCAATAATATGTTTCATAACTTCATTGGTACCCTCAAGAATTTGATGCACTCGTGCATCTCGCATATATCGCTCAAGCGGGTACTCACGCATATAACCATAACCACCATGAATTTGCAGTGCTTCGTTACAAACAGTAAAACCTGTATCTGTTGCAAAACGTTTCGCCATTGCACAATAGGTCGTTGCATCAACTGCCTTACCATCTAGTTTGTAAGCGGCTAAACGTACCAATTGCCGTGCAGCAACAAGCTCTGTCGCCATATCTGCAAGCTTAAACTGCAACGCTTGAAAACTCGCAATTGGCTTACCGAATTGGTGCCGCTCATTCATATAGGCTTGCGATGCATCCAAAGCCGCCTGTGCAGCACCCAGTGAGCAGGTCGCTATATTTATTCGACCTCCATCCAAACCCTTCATGGCAAAGATAAAGCCTTGGCCCTCTTCACCAACACGATTTTCAACCGGAACCTTTACATCTTCAAAAGTAATGGTGCGGGTTGGCTGGCAATTCCAACCCATTTTTTCTTCTTTTCGACCAAATGAAACACCTGGGGTGTCACTGGGTACAACAATACAACTAATACCTTTGGCTCCGGCATCACCTGTTCGGACCATAACAACCAGCAACTCTGTTGAACCCGCGCCGGAAATAAAACATTTACTACCGTTCAATTTATAGTGATCGTTATCGCGGCGAGCGGTGGTTTTAAGAGAAGCAGCATCAGACCCTGCATTTGGCTCTGTCAAACAATAGGACGCTAACAATTCCCCTGAGGTAAGTTTGCTCCCCCACTGCTGCTTGATATAGTCGTTACCAAATGAGGTGACCATCCAGGTACACATATTATGAATCGTAATGTATGCCGCTGTTGCGGTACAGCCGTACGCTAATTCCTCAAAGATAATATGCGAATCAAGGCGGCTTAACCCTAACCCACCAGCATCTTCTGGCGCGTACAAACCACAAAAACCCAGCTCTCCCGCTTTACGAATAACATCAATGGGAAATTCACCATCACGATCCCAGTCAGCAGCATGAGGAGCAAGCTCATTGCGCGCAAACGCCCTTGCCATTTCTTGATAGGCCAGTTGGTCTTCGCTTAAATCAAAATCCATTCATGTCTCCGAATCAATAAAACATTTGCCGTCTAGACTCAGACCGGGTCACCCCGGTCTGTACCGATTATTATTTTAAATCAATAGTCATATTTAGAGCGGAAGGGATATCACTATCAAACCAGCGAGCGGTAATCGTCTTAGTTTCTGTAAAGAAACGTATTGCCTGTTTACCGTAAGCATGATGGTCTCCATAGAATGATTTTTTCCACCCAGTAAACGAAAAGAAAGGCAATGGCACAGGAATCGGCACGTTAATACCCACCTGCCCTACTTCTATTTCATGTTGGAAACGGCGTGCAGCAGCACCGCTCGCAGTAAAGATTGATGTACCGTTTCCATAAGGGCTATCGTTAATAATCGCGATTGCCTCTTCCAACGTATCCGCTTTCACTAAACACAATACCGGCCCAAATACTTCCTCACGATAGATACTCATTTCTGATGTAACATCAGTAAATACCGTTGGTCCAACCCAGTTACCATCAGGAAAACCTTCAACCGTACAATCGCTACCATCAAGCATACACGTCGCACCGTCGTCTTTACCTTGCTGTATCAATCCCAACACACGCTCTTTCGCTTGCGGGCTAATCAATGGCCCATATGCTGCATCTTTATCATCCCATGCTCCAGGGCGAATTTCTGCAATTGCATTTTTAATATCATCAGCCCATTCTTGAGCTTCACCCACCAAAACGGCAACGCTAATAGCCATACAACGTTGGCCTGCAGCACCACAAGAGGCCCCTACAAGGCTGTTTACCACCTGTTTTTTTTGAGCATCAGGCATTACAACCATATGATTTTTTGCACCCGCGAAAGATTGAACGCGCTTTAAGTTATCCGTTCCCGTTTTATAAATATACTGGCCTACCGCGACGGATCCAACAAATGAGATTGTCTTGATATCTTCATGGGTTAATAAGAAATCCACTTGCTCTTTACGACCATGAACAACTTGTAAAACACCTTGAGGTAATCCCGCTTCGATAAGCAACTCAGCTAAGCGCGTTGGTGTATTAGGGCATTGCTCAGAAGGTTTTAAAATAAACGTGTTACCGCACGCAATTGCCAACGGGAACATCCACAAAGGAATCATTGCAGGAAAGTTAAACGGGGTAATACCTGCACACACACCTAGTGGCTGAGTATAAGAATAGGTATCTATCGCTCTGGCAACGTTTTCTACGGTTTCACCCATCATCATGGATGAAATATTGCAAGCGTGCTCAGCAACTTCAATACCACGCCATACGTCACCTTTTGCATCATCAAAGGTTTTTCCGGTTTCTTGAGCTAGAATTGTAGCAAGCTCATCATGGTGTTCTTTCAATAAGGCCTGGTATTGCAACATAACCCGGGCACGTACTGGCACAGGAGTATCTTTCCATGTGGTAAATGCTGTTTTTGCAGACTCTAGCGCACGTTCCATTTCATCCATCGTCGTACAAGGAGTCTCACAAATAACCTCTTGAGTTGCAGGGTTAGTAACAGCAATCCATTCGTTACATTGGCTAACCTCAAACTCACCGGCTATCAATTGTTTAACTTTATTGTTTTTCGATTGGTTGCTTTCTGGTTGGTTCATATCCTGCTTCCTCGTAATTGCCCCAAGGTATAATGGGGATGGATTTTCAAAAAGCGGCTAAACTAAACGGCTTCAAGATGCTATAGGTGATATTTCAACATAAAAAACAAGAATAGAACATTGACGAAATTGCGAAATATGTGGATTATTTTGCTATCACGCTACCACATTCGGGTATAACAATGCTTATCTCATCAGAGCGGCCCCTAAGTAACAACGGCATTCGTTTTTTGTCCCTCAATTTGCCATATCCAAGCTAGAACAACACCCTATAACACAGACGCTGTAGGTATTAACTCTAGGTTATTACCTCAATGCCAAACAGCATAAAATTCGAGGTCGTAGTATTAAGCAGCTTAGCAAAATTTACTTTTTCGATACTGATCAGGCGACAGTCCCATTACTTTTTTAAATAAACGCGAAAAATAATAAACATCATCATAGCCGAGCACTGCACTGACTTGTTTAACAGAACGACTACTACTATCCAACAGGTAACAACCACGCTGCATTTTCATGTTAATAAAGTATTGAATGGGCGAATGTCCCGTTAGCGTTTTGAATTTTTTAGAAAAATGGTATTTTGAAAGTTGTGCTTCAGCAGCCAGGTCGTCAAGGTTTAACTGTCCATGCACATGCTCCTGCATCATAGCGCGAATACGATCCCAATTTAAAGCCTGACCGATCTGAGGCTGCTGTTGACGAACAAGAAGCGAAGCATAACTGAGAAGCGCTTGAAGTTGATGACAACCTTGAATGAATTCTGCGAGTAAATAACCGCTACGATGCAACTCTGAAAGAGCATCAAAGATTCTTACCACACGAGGCTGAACGCCAATATTGAATCGCAACGATGTCATTTGTATATGCTCATAAAACGGTTGTGCCACCTCGCCATCGAAGTGCAACCAATAAATAGTCCACGGATCCTTGTTATCTGCTTGATATGTATGAGGGTGATTTGGCGGCAATATAATTAGATCACCACTGACAATTCTGTAGCGCTTGGTACCAGAGGCCTCTTCGGTCATTAAGGTACCCTTCCCCGCAATACAGTAAATCATCAAATAATCGGTATGTACGGGACGCTGCATCCTATGATTGCTTGCAACGGGATAATAGCCCATCGCAGTAGGATAAAGCCCCCGAGTAAGCGGGTTTATAGCAAGCTGCTCAGCGATATATGGCGGTACTAAAAAACGAACGCCTTCAGTGGGTAATGGCCAACTGGATGTGATATTCAATGGGTACCTTTGGAATACGCGATTGTTACATAGGAGGCAATGCAATAAGCCACCCCCTATCGCAATATAGTCCATCATTTAGCCAAGATCGTCAATCCTCAATCTAACCCACTCTAGGTAAGCTTGATTCTAATGTCTAAGAACGTTGAATCATTTTGCTACGTATTACCCAATAAGTAGCACGCTACTGTTAAATCAGGATTAGGAGATTATTATGGGTGTTGTTGATACCTCTATCGAAAAAAGTGAAGCCGCTACTGAAATAGAAGCTCTGATCGCACGTTCCCGTGCAGCACAGACTCAAATTGAAAATTACACCCAGGAACAAGTTGATGAACTGATCACAGCTATGGTGTGGGCTGTAGCCCGCCCAGACGTCGCTGAACGGATTGCTCGCTTCACCATAGAAGAGACAGAGCTGGGTAATTACGACGCTAAGTATTTGAAAATATTCAAAAAAACACGTGCCGCTTTGTTCGATATCATCAATGACAAATCTGTTGGCGTTATCGAAGAAGACACCGAACGCAATATCATCAAGATAGCTAAGCCTATTGGCGTGATTGGTGTGTTAGTACCCTGTACCAACCCGGAAGCAACACCTGTCATAAAGGCCATTTCAGCCATTAAAGGCCGTAACTCCATTATTGTTGCGCCTCATCCTCGCTCCAAGCTCACCAATAAAATGATCTGTGACCTAATGCGTGAAGCCTTAAAGGCCTGTGGTGCTCCTGAAGACTTGGTTATTGCTATTGAAATACCGTCCATGGACGGCACCGCTGAACTAATGAAGCAATCTGACCGAGTACTCGCTACCGGTGGTTCCCCGATGGTTAAAGCAGCCTACTCAAGCGGAACGCCTGCGCTGGGTGTGGGTGCAGGTAACGCCGTCATCACCGTTGATGATACTGCGGACTTGATGGATGCTGCTGAAAAAATTCGTATTTCAAAAACATTGGATTATGCAGCCTCTTGCTCTTCTGATAACGCGGTTGTCGCTTTTGATTCTATTGCTGACGAATTACTAGATCAGCTCCAGCAGCAAGGTGGTTATATCGTCAATGCTGAGGAAAAGCAGAAGCTTGAAGACATTATCTGGGAAGATGGACACATCGCCTCACGTATTGTTGCTCAGCCGGCAGAAACCCTGGCTAGCATGGCTGGCATAGGCCTTCCAAACGGCAAGCAATTCTTTATTGTGCCTGAAACCGGTGCAGGTGCAGACTATCCTTTTTCTGGTGAAAAAATGTCCGTTGTTATGGCATTCTACCGTGTTAAAGATATAGACGAAGCCATCACCCAAACCAATGAGATTCAAACCTATCAAGGCATGGGACACTCGTGTGGTATCTATTCCCAGAATGATAACAACATTTTGAAATACGGCATGGGCACTAAAACATCACGAGTTATGGTTAACCAGCCGCAAGCACCGTCTAATAGCGGTAACGTTTGGAATGGAATGCGCCAGACATTCTCTTTAGGGTGTGGCTCTTGGGGCGGCAACAGCATCAACAACAATATCACCTGGGAAGACCTGGTTAACATCACCTGGATCTCAAAACCATTGGCTAAAAACAAAGAAATCCCAGCAGATGAAATATTATTCGCCAGCGCTATCGGCAAGCTAAAGTAGAATCACCCAATATCATTAGCTCCCTCAAAAGTGGGGAGCGAATGATTATAAAGAGTCAAAATGTTACTAAGTTAACTTAATAACATTACGTATAACGCAACATAGAGTCTGACCTATGGATTTTAATTTAAGCGAAGAACAGCTTGCATTCCAGGGTGCAGCACGCGCTTTCGCAGCAGGTGAAATGACACCTCATGCCGCCGAATGGGATGAGAAAAAGATTTTTCCGAAAGACGTTATCGCCAAAGCAGGTGAAATGGGCTTTTGTGGTTTGTATTCCCCTGAAAGTGTGGGCGGCATGGGGTTGTCACGTGTCGATTCGTCTATCATCCTGGAAGAATTAGCTGCAGCCTGCACATCAACAGCCGCTTATATTTCCATTCACAATATGGCCACCTGGATGACTGCCACCTGGGGAACTGACACAATTAAAGAGACATGGTGTGGTGACCTCGTTACCGGTCAGAAGCTAGCATCCTATTGTTTAACTGAGCCCGGCGCAGGTAGTGACGCAGGTTCATTACGCACCTCTGCCAAAAAAGACGGTGACAGCTACATCATCAATGGCAGTAAAATGTTTATCAGTGGTGCTGGCGAGACAGATCTATTGGTTGTCATGGTACGTACTGGAGCTTCTGACAGTGGGCCCAAAGGTATCTCTGCCTTCGCTATTCCTGCAGATACTGACGGTATCACTTACGGCAAAAACGAAGACAAAATGGGCTGGAACAGTCAACCAACACGAGCTATCAGTTTTGAAAACGTGCGTGTTTCAGCCGACCACCTGCTGGGAGCTGAAGGCGAAGGTTTTAAAATCGCCATGAAAGGCCTGGATGGTGGGCGCATTAATATCGCCTCCTGTTCTATTGGAGCAGCACAAGCGTGTATCAACCACACCCAAGCCTATATGAAGGAACGCAGCCAATTTGGTAAGCCATTGGCGGCTTTTCAAGCGCTTCAATTCAAACTGGCAGACATGGTTACTGAATTGGTTGCTGCACGCACCATGGTTCATTTAGCTGCCTTTAAGCTGGATGAAAATGATGCTGATAAAACCACCTATTGTGCCATGGCCAAACGCTTTGCTACCGATATCGGTTTTGATGTGTGCAATGATGCAATTCAGCTTCACGGCGGTTACGGTTATATCCGTGAATACCCCATTGAGCGTTTCCAGCGTGATTCACGCGTCCACCAGATTCTGGAAGGTACAAATGAAATCATGCGCATGGTAACTGCACGGCGCATACTCGAAGACGGTGCTACTGATGCTATTCGCTAAGCATCATGTGTTTAATGTACTTTGTGGCAATCTATTTGTCTGTTTAAAAGAATTGAGGAAATAATTAAATGAGTGATTTATTACAAGTTGAAAAACGTGGTCATATCGCCATTATCACCATGAATAATCCACCAGCTAATATCTGGACGGTTGATAGTTTGTATTTGTTGAAAGACATTGTGGAAGAGTTAAATACCGATAAAGATAACTACGCATTAGTCTTGACCGGCCAAGGAGAGAAATTCTTTTGTGCGGGTGCTGACCTCAAAATGTTCGCTGACGGCGACAAAGACAATGCACGAAAAGCAGCTCAAGCATTTGGGGAAGGCTTTCAGGCATTAACCGATTACGAAGGTGTATCAATTGCAGCCATCAATGGTTTTGCGATGGGTGGTGGTTTAGAAGCGGCGATGGCCTGTGATATCCGTATCGCAGAAAGTCAGGCAAAGATGGCGTTACCAGAAGCTAAAGTCGGTTTATTACCTTGCGGCTTGGGTACTCAGCACCTCCCTGCCCTGGTTGGAGAAGGCTGGGCAAAGCGAATGATTCTGTGTAATGAACAGCTAAAGGCAGATAAAGCGCTGGAAATTGGTTTGGTTCAAGAAGTTGTTGAAACGGGTAAGGCATTAGAAGCGGCGCTTACGCTGGCTGAACGTGTTGCAGAGCAAAGCCCAACATCGGTTAAAGTGTGCAAAAAATTGATCATGGGTAGTCGTAACCTTCCCATGAATGAAAACCTATCCCTTGAGCGTGATGCATTTGCTGACCTGTTCGACACGAAAGATCAGTTGGAAGGTGTTACTGCTTTCCTAGAAAAACGTAAGCCAGAATGGACTAATAGCTAAACCAATTAAAGAGAAGATGAGATGACTGATCCGGTAATTTTTGAAGAGCGTCAGGCAGGTGCAAAAAAGATTGGCATTGCTAGCCTCAACGTTGAAAAATCGCTCAATGCCCTATCACTTGCAATGGTAGACCTGTTAGAAGAGAAGCTAACCCTTTGGGAAGCGGATGACAGTATTGCTTGTGTCTTTTTACAAGGCGTTGGCGACAAAGCATTTTGTGCAGGGGGGGATGTTATTGCGCTTTACAATGGCGCAGCAGCTTACGGCGAAGCCTACGATGACGATACGATGGATCAGTTTTTCAAGCGAGAATATGAGCTTGATTATCACATCCACATGTATACAAAACCTATCATCCTGTGGGGTAACGGTATAGTAATGGGGGGCGGAATTGGTTTGATGAGCGGAGCAAGCCATCGCGTCGTGACCGAATCCACACGCATGGCAATGCCTGAAGTGACGATTGGTTTATATCCTGATGTGGGCGGCACCTGGTTTTTGAATCATGCACCCGGTAAAACCGGCATGTTCCTGGGTTTAACCGGAGCATCGTTCAATGCGGCTGATGCTAAATTTATAGGCCTGGCTGATCGCTTTATTACACACGATCAAAAAGACGCCGTGTTAGCAGCGTTAACAGATCAAACCTGGCCTGAAGCCCTGTCTGAGCATCATGATTTAGTCTCTCATATTTTACGTGACTTCGAAAAAAGCTGCGAAGAGCAACAGCCATCGAGTCAGGTGCGCGAGCATCTGGATTGGATCAATACCACCTGTGATGGGGATAATCTGCTGCAAATTATTGATCAAATCACAGCGTATGACGGTGATGATAAGTGGTTGTGTAAAGCGGCCAAAACGTTGTCCCAAGGCTGCCCGGTGTCCCCTCACCTCGTATGGCAGCAATTTACTCGCGGCAAACATTTGTCGCTCAAAGAAGTTTTTCAATTTGAATTAGTGTTATCCACCAATTGTTTACGCCAGGGGCATTTTAAAGAAGGTGTGCGTGCACTTTTGGTTGAGAAAGACCGCAACCCTCAGTGGCAACCTGCAACCGTGGATTCTGTAACTGAGGCAGACATCAGTGCGCTAATTAAACCTGCATGGGATAATGGCCCGCACCCACTTGAAAACCTGTAATCCATAAGAAAAACATAAGGAACGAACATAATGACTCAAACAGTAGCCTTTATTGGTCTCGGTAACATGGGCGGCGGCATGGCCGCTAATTTGGTTAAAGCAGGTTTTGTGGTTAATGCTTTTGATTTGTCGTCAGCGGCTCAGGAACATGCTCGTGAATCCGGCTGTCATGTTGTTGATAGTGCAAAGGCTGCTGTAGATGGTGCAGACTTTATTGTTAGCATGTTGCCAAACGGCACTATTGTTGAAAGCGTTTATATTGATGGTGATGCGCTACTAGATGTCATCGACAAAAGCGCGCTGGTTTTAGATTGCTCAACTGTTGCCCCCGCAAATTCTCGTCGTGTTGAAGCTGAAGCTGCCAAGCGAGGCATTCGTGCGATTGATGCTCCTGTTTCTGGAGGTGTGGCAGCTGCTGCCGCTGGCACATTAGCCTTTATGTGTGGCGGTTCAGAAGACGATTACCAAGCAGCGCAACCCGTACTCTCCGCTATGGGTTCCAATATCTTCCGCGCAGGTGACGCCGGTGCCGGTCAGGTTGCCAAAATCTGCAATAACATGCTGCTAGCAATCCACATGACAGGAACGGCTGAAGCATTGCAGTTAGGTATCGACAACGGTCTCGACCCCAAAGCCTTATCCAATATAATGCTGAAAAGCTCGGGAAGTAATTGGTCACTACAAAAATACAACCCAGTACCAGGCGTCATGGACGATGTGCCATCAGGCAATGATTACCAGGGCGGATTTATGGTTGACCTGATGTTGAAGGATTTAGGCCTTGCAGCTGAAGCGTCTACAGGTAGCAAATCATCCATCCCTATGGGTGCTGCCGCACGCAACCTATTTAACTTACACAAGCGTTCTGGGGAAAATGTGGGTGCATTAGATTTCTCCAGCATCATCCGCCTGTATGAGCAGGGCGAGTAATGTGGAGTATCAAGTATATATTCTTGATACTCCTAAATAAATTCGCGCTGATTCGCGTTTGTTAAGGCGTTTATGTATCTGAATAAATTTCAATTGTTTTAGATACATAGGTGCCTCCACTGGTTAGCTGCCAGGGTACGCAAACACCTTACTCTGGTAATGCCCAGTTGATCGGCTCTTTTCCTTTAGACTCCAAGTAAACATTTGTCTCACTAAAATGCCCACAACCCAAAAATCCTCGGTGAGCAGACAGCGGAGATGGATGAACTGAACGTAAAACTCTGTGTTTCGTTTCATCAATAAATTGGCCCTTTTTATGGGCATAGCTACCCCATAATAGAAAAACCACTCCCTCTTGCTCCTCATTGATTTTTTGGATCACACTGTCCGTGAAACGCTCCCAACCTTTCTTTTTGTGCGCGCCAGCCGTTGCCTGCTCAACCGTCAAAACACTATTGAGCAGCAACACGCCCTGTTTTGCCCAAGAGGTTAGACAACCATGGCCAGGTATAGCCAAACCTAAATCACGATGCAGTTCTTTAAATATATTCTTTAATGAGGGAGGTGGTCTAACGCCTTCAGGAACAGAGAAGCACAAGCCATGAGCTTGACCAGGACCATGATAAGGATCCTGCCCTAAGATCACGACTTTCACATCATTAAAAGGCGTAAAGTTAAAGGCATTAAAATACTCCTCGCCGGGAGGGTAAATGATTTTCCCTGCGTGTTTTTGCTGCAATAAAAATGCTCGCAATTCGATCATGTAATCTAAGTCGAACTCTGCAGACAACTGCCTCTTCCAGCTAGACCCCAGATTTAAATCTTCCACTACCTTACTCAACTCAATCTAGACCTGCACTAAAAAGGTATGAAATATACGCTTTAACATGCGCTTAGCTCGATCTGCATCAAACTCTTCAGCTGGACACTGCAATCCCTCTTGTTCTAAACGGAAAATTGTCGCCATGAGTAACTCTGCAACAATATCTGGCTCATCAATACCCATTTTCTCACACAACAGATGCATATCATTCACAAGATAACTGTAATAATGCTGAGCCATATCTCGAAGACGAGGGTCACGTAGTGATTCATGCATAAACGCCTGCTCGGCCAACAAATGATCACGTTTATCCGTTAATTCATGTTGAATAAAGGCTACCAATAATGTTGATAGCGCCTCAACCAACTGAGTTCTTATAGGCCCTGCCTCTGGAACTTTACCGCCATTAGCCTGAATAAATGCTTCAACTTCAGTATAAATCGGTGTTACCACGTCACTCATTGCTTTTTCAGCAAATAATGTAAACGTGTCAGTAATTAAGTCTGATATATCTTTAAAGTAGTATGTTGTGGCAGATAATGGTACTTCAGCTTCTTTTGCCACAGCCCTGTGACGAACACCACGAACACCCTCTTTAACAACAAGCCTTAGAGCCGCTTCTAAAATAGCCTTCCGGCGCTGTTCACTTCTTGTACGACTGGCTTTTCGCCCTTGATAACTTACATTTACACCATCAGACATAATAACAATTCACTACCGGAAACTGTGGGTTCTAGTTTAGCCAATCATACGCTAAATAGTCAGGAAATACAGCGAGATAACTGGATGAACAGTCATCGTTTTTCGCTCCAAAACTGAGCGCCATTGGCGTTAATCGATATTTGGTTGCTGCTGACAATTGATTGATTAATAAAACAGTATAGATGGATTACCGGGATTTACAGAAATTGTATTTTACAACACTGCTGCCCTTTTAAAGAGAGGGAAGAGCCCCGAAGGACTTGATTAATATCAAGTCCTTCGGGGCTGACGCACTTTATACTAGGTATGCAGTGTAAACAAAACAGGAAACAAAAATGCAATTCCTTGCCATAACAATGCTACTTGTATTCGCCAACATTTCATTCGTCGACTTAAGCACTGAACCACAAGCATCCGCCCCTCCGATAGAAAGCGCTGCGACTCCCACAATAATTATTGAATCTGTTAACCTGAAATAGCCTCCCCTTGTACCAACAAGTCACGTTGATCCGCCTGGCCTGTTGGGGAGCTGCGCTTTTGTCGTTTTTTATCTTTTCTACCATCAATAAACAGCAACAACGGTACAAAGAAGAAAAAATTCACGGCCAAAGCAATTGTTACCGTAATCGCAGTTAACATGCCCATGCTCGAATTCGGATAATAATGGGAAGTAGCCATCATGCCAAAGTTTGCCGCCAGCACCAGTGTTGTGGCAATTAACGCCAAGCCAACAGTTTTAAACGCATACCGTGTGGCTTCAATACTTGTTAAGTTATTCTCTCGTCTGGCACGAATATATTTACTTAAGAAATGAACGGTATTATCAATCACGATACCAAGAGTCATACAGGCAACAATACTTACCGCTATGCCAATCTGCCCATTCCATAACCCCCATATTCCAAAAGAAATTATCGCAGGGAATATATTTGGAAAAATGCTTAGTAATCCGTATTTAAAGGAACGTAATGCGATGATTAATAATAGCGACACCACAACTAGTGCCAACCCAGTCCCAACCAACATCCCCTTAATATTGTGGTAGGACAACTCCCCTAGCAATAAGTCAAACCCAACGCCTTGTGTTTCCATCCTTTCCGGTAAATTATTAGCAATCCACGCTCTCGCAGATCGCTCAAAGCCAATAATTTCATTGGAGGATATCGTCCCTAACAACACATCCACCCTCACTGCCGAACGGTCTATATCCATTTGATTTTCTAATCCCAACCCAAAGGGCAGAGACATTTGAAACATTAATACATACTGAGAAATCAACTCCCTTTGCTCTGGAACCTTATAGTAACCAACTTCACCGCCGTTCATATCACGATTTAACCGTTTGATCGTGTCGGAAAATGTAGATACAAACATCACATTATTTTGCTCTCTTGCCCAATCAGAAAAAGCATCTAGCCCCTTCATGTAGTCAGGATCCATGATGCCGCGATCGCCACCCGATGGAAATGCAAATTGAATTCGATGATGACCTGTTAGCTCATCAACCATAAATTGTGTGGCATTTCTCACTTCAAAAGATTCATCAAAATATTCAAACCACACATCATTAAATTCATTTTTTAAACTGCATACAGACAATAGGGAAAATATTAACGTTGCAACAACAAAAACAGGTTTACGTCTGTCTATCACAAAATCTGCAAACTTATTCATAAACTTGTTACGCCAAAGAATTTCACCGTCAGAACCTTCGTCCACATCAAGCTGGCGCGCCTTCTGTTTCACGTTCAACTGAGGTAACACCATAATCATTGCGGGTAAAAATACAATCGACAAGAACCAAGCCGCCATCACACCGACCGAAACCAAATTCCCCATATCCGCAAACGGAGGGGATTCGGAATTATTTAAAAACAAAAAGCCCACGGCAGTCGTCACACTGGTGAGAAATACAGGCTGCATGTTTATACGTAAACTTTCCAGCATCGCCTCACGTTTTTTTTGGCCTACACTAAGTTGATGCTGGTACGTTAACAATAGATGAATACTATCCGCCACTGCTAACGTTAAGATAATTGCAGGTGCCCCCCCCATAACCGGCGTAAGTTCAACTCCCCACCACGTCATAATCCCCAGTCCAATGACATTCGATAACGCAATAACAAAATAGGTTAATACAACCGATGCCACACTGCGCAACATAATGTAAAGGCAAATAAGTACCGCGACAGTGCTGTATAACGATGTTGTGCTTAATGCATCCTCTGTTGCTTTTTTAGATGCATCTTTAAATGCAACATGGCCTGACAACATAAACTCTACATCCGGATACCGAGTCCGAAAATCATCTCGTACCGATCTGGCGTACTCCATAATCATCGGTGCATCACGGCCACCTTCATTATCGGCAAGTACCGACACATTTACCGATGCCACATGCCCCCGAGAGGAAATAACATTCTTCACAAGATAAGGTTCACTAAGCGCTATTTGCTTAATCTTATCCAATTGTTTATCGGATAAACTAAGGGGCTCATCCACTAAGTCAATGACATCAAGGTCATCACCATTCACTTCGGTATGCTGAAAGTTCACTAAAGAGTCGACACGAAGTGTTTTAGGCAACGTCCAAGCTTTATTGGTCAACTCCTGAAGCATGGCCAGATTTTTACGCGTAAACACGTTGTCACTTTTCGGATGGACGATAAAAACCACATTATCGTCTTTCGTAAAACGTTGCTCCATGGCAATCAGGCGTTGCATCCCTTCATTATCCGGCCCAAATAACACCCGAGGATCATTGTTTAACTCTGCAAATCGCAAACCATAACCGGATGTTCCAACCACCAAGAGCGTAAAAATGATGCAAAACCATGGGTGATCGACGATAAACTGTTGAAAATATTGAATAAACCCAGATGGTTCCACGCTATCAACCTGAGAATTCTTATTCATGCCTTTTATCTCTATTTTATTAGTATCTACCTATTGTGCTCAAATAGAGGTAATAATCGCATAACCAAAAAGGGTTATTTTTAGCCCTAAACCGCAAATAACGCCTCACACCCTTTTTACATATTTGTTAATCAGTGAAAACCCCTACCTCTAGGGCTTTGGACACAGCCTGCGTGCGACTCTTTACCATCAGTTTCTCATACAGATTTCGTATGTGGACTTTTGCCGTGTTTGCAGAGATAGAGAGCCGGTCAGCGATTTCAGCATTTTTTAGACCTTGCTTAATAAGCAACAAAATTTCTATTTCCCTTGATGTCAGGCTTTCTTTTATTTTGTTATTTTCAAGATCGAGCGTTTGTTTATCGACAACTCCAGATTGAAGTATTGACTGTTTTTCAAGGTAGCCTCGATACGCTAAGAGAGGAGCACTTAGCCCCCGCAGTCGCTGCAACAAAGGCCCTACAACAATCCAGTCATCTAAAAATACCCGGCAATAACCTGCGCTCTCACCAATAACAATAGCCTTTAATAGAAAACGTCGCGCCCCTATAGAATCCTGCTGCCTTTCACACATCAACGCACTCAACACCAATGCCCTGATTGAACTTAACATTCTCCCAAACCGCTCACTGTCCTCCACAATAAACGTAAGTAACTGCCGAGCCAGTTCAAACTTATCTTGTAATATATACGCTCGAATTAATAAAAATCGATCTTCTTCACTTCGGTAATAGGTGATTTCTTGCAAACGAGACTGTTCTTGATCGGCCCATTTTATTAGCACCTCATATTTCCCCTGACAAAATGCGAGCTTTGCCAAAAACATACTAATTGGTGGTGATATGAAGGACCAAAAGCTTAAATGATCAGAAAAATCCTCTTGGGCAGCTCGTAATAATTGATCCGCCTCATCATAACGCCTCGCACTCATCAATGCATTCGCATAGGTAATATCCGTTAATGCTTTTTGCCCTGGCATAGCTGCAGAGCCGGTGTGGTTTCTCAAATTGCGCCAACATTCGCTAACTTTTTCAAATTGATTCGTTTCACGATACATATCCAATTTGCAAATATCTGACCAACCAACAGCTAACCCGGGGTCCGCCCCAACGCTATCCACCCACCGATGAAACTCAGCAAAACAGTCAAAGGACCCTCTTACATCTCCACCATAATAACGTGCCATACCTAAAGTTTGGGCTAAACTCAATGCAATAAATTGATTGTTCTCTCGCTTTGCTTTACTCAATATTGCTGGAGCATATTTGATGATATTGGTCATATCACCCCGTACAAAATAATCGATAACCACACCCAACTGAACACCTAAGTCCTCATTATGATGAGAACTTTGTAGCAACGATTCATGATCTGCAATTAACCGTCTCGCTCCCTGGGGGTCTCCAGAAATATGTGCCAACTGAGTACGGTAAACTGCGACGTGACTGAGTAATTGCTTGCGTTCATCATCCGTCATCACAACAAATTCTGCATCAATTATCTCTTCAACACGATCTAAATAAGCTTCCGCAGGGGTAATATTATTGCTTCGAAACAGGGACCAAGCCTTAATCAGTAGCAACTTGGGTCTATTTTGCACCTCATTTTCCGGCAATTTATCTAACAATGACTCTGACAACGAATCTTCACTACCTAACACCCTGCCATAGCTAATATCCTCCACTAGCTCAGAGGCACGCGGCCACTGCTCCGCTGCGAGATAATGCTCTATTGCCTCCTCTTTATGTCCCATTGCTTCAAAAGCAACTGCCGCTTTCGCATGCAGCTTATTCCGTTTCTTTAATGTCTTCTTATCAAATTGAGATAACAGAGCTTCTCGAAACAGCTCATGAAAACGATACCAATCGGCCTCACCATGAAGTGACTGTATAAATAAATTCTTATCTTTAAGCTGTTCAATGATGTCATTGCTATTGTTGATCGAAAACATCTCATTTAATAGCCCCGTCGAGAAACACGCCAACGGCGACGTATCAAT
Source organism: uncultured Gammaproteobacteria bacterium (assembly GCA_913063125.1). Taxonomy (GTDB): domain Bacteria; phylum Pseudomonadota; class Gammaproteobacteria; order Pseudomonadales; family Ketobacteraceae; genus 42-54-T18. The sequence goes on from CAJXZM010000011.1 coordinate 25,554, forward strand.
AACAAAATCACGAACCTCTTGGTCGAGGCCAGAAATAACCTCATCAAACAAGTAGCGTATTACCTCTTCATCCAGGTCCGTTAATGCACGGGTTAGAACACTATCTTCTCTTGCCATCGGCAAATCACGCTGCATCGACAGTACCGCAAGCTGAACTGCTGCCGCCCAACCTTCTGTCCGTTTTTGTAGCACAAAAACACTATCTTCACTGATGGCCCCTGAAAAGCGTTGCTTCAAAAACAACGCGGTTTCTTCGGCAATAAACGCCAACTCCACACTGGTAACTTCAACTAATTGATCTCGAACTTTTCGGCGTTCTATAAATAAGGGTGGCTGAGTACGACTTGCAAGAACAACATGAATGGACAGAGGCAAATTATCAAAAAAATACGCCATCGTATCATGTATCTGTGCGTTGTTAATAACATGATAATCATCCAACACTAACACCAAAGGTGCTGATGACGTACCTCCATTCCATATCAACAGTTCATTTACCAACATTTCCACTAACTGATCAATATGCAGAGGTGATATATCCAGTAACAAAACCTGAGACTTTGGAGCAATATGCTCATCGCAACGCTGTATAGCACCCACTAAATACCGCCAAAAGCGCAGTACATCATTATCTCGTCCATCTAAAGACAGCCAAATTGGCTGCAGCTCACACACCGATAGCCATTGTATAATCAGCGTAGTTTTACCGTATCCAGGGGGGGCCTGCAACAAACTTATATGCCCAGGTTCAGGACTGCCTAGCCTAGCAAACAGTCGCTGCCGCAGCATTAATTGAGATGGGATAATAGGCACTAAAAACTTAGTTTCTAACAACATAATTGACAATTTTTCTTTTTGTATAGAAATCAGATTACACAGTGTCCTATGTTAACTGCTTTTGATCAATCTAATCCTTGTCCACTTCACTTAGGAACAGAAGACCAAAACTAACGCCCATATTCAACTCACCTTGACCCGTAATGCTCCCCCCTAACGCAACCCATAATGTTCAGCCTTCGATGAGTACGATTTACTCTAACCTGCCGTTATTAATGTAACTTCAACCGAGGTCGGATAAAGCGATTGATTTTATCCGACAACGCCACTAGCAACGTCTTAAACCAACCATGTATAGCCAATTGATGCATTCGATACAAAGAAACATAGGCTAAACGAGCAATTCGTCCCTCCACACTTAAGCTACCCGTTGAAATTCCTCCCATCAAACGACCAAATGCAGTGAAGTCACTCAAAGAAACTAAAGAGCCATAATCACTGTATTCAAAGTTGACAAGTGGTTTTCCTAAATGAAGGTTACGGATATTTTTGGCGACTAAACTTGCCATCTGATGAGCAGACTGCGCTCTTGGTGGCACCCAGCGTACTTCCCCATCGGCCCCCACCATTTCACAACCGGCGCAATCACCTAAAGCAAAAATTGCGGAATCACCTTTTACTTGTAACGTTGACTCAACAAGTAACTGATTAGCGCGATTGGTTTCAAGCCCACCGAAATTACGTAAAAAATCAGGAGCCTTTACACCTGCAGCCCATACAATAAGATCCGCTTCAAAGCGCGTTCCATCTTTGGTGATAAGTGCATTTTTTTCAGCACAGGTAATCATCGTCGAGAGATTAACATTAACCCCAAGCTCTTTAAGTTCAGTGTAAACCGCCGATGAGATCCGCTCACTTAATGCAGGCAACAAACAAGGGCCAGCCTCAATCAGAGAGACCTGTAAATGCTCTGATCGAACATTATTCAAGCCATAAGTAGCAAACATCTGTCGCGCTTTAAAAAGTTCCGCAGAAAGCTCAACCCCCGTAGCGCCACCACCGACAATAACCACATTTAGCTTACGCTCGATGTTAGTTTTTGCCAGATCACGATTCAATCGAATAAATTGATTAACCAAACGGCGCTGAAATGTTTTTGCCTGAGAGATACTATCCAAGAAAATACAATGTTCCGCAACACCATCAATACCAAAGTCATTGGATACACTGCCTATCGCCAATACAAGATAATCATAAGGCTCTTCGCGTTGTGGTAAAATCTCTTCACCATCGTCATCAAATAACGCTGCAAGCTGAATTACTTTTTTATCTCGATCAACACCACACAACGTCCCGACTTTAAAGGTAAAGCCGTTATAATGTGCGTGTGCGCGATACCCAACAGCATCCGCTTCAGCATCCAGTGAACCTGAAGCCACCTCGTGCAATAACGGTTTCCAAATATGGGTATGATTTCTATCGAGTAAAAGCACATCCGCTTTGCCTTTACCTCCCAGTTTTTTACCTAATGATGTTGCTAGCTCTAAGCCACCCGCACCGCCTCCAACAATAACAATTTTCATTTTAATGCCCTATACAAGTAAGATTCCTTTGTATCCCATTCACAAACATCAAGAGGGGTACAAAGGAATTCCACCTAATACGAATAGAAAGAATCTATTCCTGGTAGGAACATAGGAGAAAAACAAGCCGCTATCTACCGTATATCCTGTGCTAGCACTGACACTAACACCTCCATAGATAAGCCTTATTCAAGCGGCCAACTATAACAAAATCAACAGCGCTCGTTAACACTTATATGCCTATAAATAGTACATTAGCGTCAGCGAATAGCTATTGAGTTCAGCATCTCCAAATGCCCCTTGAGTCAGATTTACATCTACTGACCAATGATTATCTATGTCATAGATAATATAAAACCCCACTAATCCGCCGCTATCTCCGGTTGCTGCAGTTCCATTACCACCCCCTCCATTGCCCCCCCCGCCATTCGATGGTGGAGGTGGGGGCGGAGCACCAACATTCTCACCATCTCCCCCCCCCGACAACTGATCATACCAATCCAAACTTATACCCGCGAAAACACCTGATTTATCGGACAAATAAAAGTAGTAATCAGAATTCAACTTTATATTTACATACCGAGAATCCCTACTCTCCGAAAGATGCATCTTCGGATCCCCTAAAGCGGCATCTACGTCTTTTTTGTCATCTTGTAGACCTAACAACGCAGTATGTGCCCACAACCCAAACTCCCACTGATAACTAACATCAATATGAGCGACTGCAGACTTAATCTCGGCATGGGTAAAAAACTCTTGATTTTTACCATGAACAATTTCAATTTCATCTTCAATTTGTCGGTATGATACAAAAAACTCCCAATTGCCAAGGGAATAGCCTGCTCCTACGCTTCTTAGAGATGACGTAATCTCAGAATCACCAGAATCAACCAGGCCGATATCATCACGCCACTCCCCAACCCCGAACTGCAAAAATGCAGATTCACCTACATCTACCTCCCCTCCAATAGCTCCCCCAGCTAGTCGATAATCCAGCTTTATTTTATCGACCTCTGTAACATATTCGTAGCTATCTGCCCCGAGATATAGGTTGCTCGCCTGCACAAAAGAAGAGTACAAAGCGAATGTCAGAACACAAAAACAAATTACCAGCCAGTGCTTTTGTTTTTTATAGCGCTTAATCATAACTGTCACCTATCTCCATTCCAGGAATTTTCAAATACAATAGATATTCAAATAAATAAATAGTCATTCGTAAATCACCGTCGATTTCTTCGAGGCCTATCGATACTCGGTGTCGTTCTTCGAGTTCGAGTATTTGGCCTTGATTTTCGAGATTCTGGCCTTCCACCTTCTTTTAGTTGATCTTCACCAAGCTGTTCTTCTGACGCCTCATCCAATGTCAGCTTCTTCAAAAAAGTTCTAATTTTATCTTTACCCATTTTCCCATCAAACAACACAAAACAAGGAACTTGATCAACAACATCACAACGATGGTTTTGTGTATTGAGTATAATCGATGAGCCCTGCTCCACAACCGAAGACCCTACACAATGATCTATGCTAACCTGTCCTTGGTATACCGATACGATTTCTGAATTCTTAATCATTGGCTTGAGATATTTTTTACATTGTTTTATTTTATTATATTCATTATCACAACGCTGCCCGTCACAGACTCTCACGACCCATTCGGCACGACCGGCATGCAGTTTTCCACTAGGAGTGGCCAATGTAAACTTCCCATGGGATTTTGAGGAAATAGTTCCCGAGGTTATTCGAACGCCTCCCCGCACTACGCTTAGATCAATATCTCCTGCATCCATGGTAATAGGAAAAGATGCTATATAAAACTCAGTTTCGGGCCTCAAAACAATACGCGTTAGATCATAAAAGTTAACCGTTAACCAACTTCCTTTACCCGTAACAAACCTATCACCTGAAAATATTTCTTGTTGAACTTTCAACTTTTTCGTTTCACCATCAATGCTCGTCACGCTAACTTCGCCGATAACTCTAACAGCCGACCCGACTGATTTTTCTTTTGAAATCACCTCCCCTGAAACAGCAAACAATGTAAACACCCAGAACAAAAACACTAAGGTTCCAGACGAATTAGAAACATAGTCACGTCGAATCATCATGGTGACTCCCTAGAGAATTCATCAGCCATTTTGTCAACAGATTGACCTTGCTTTTCTGCATGGTACTGGTGACAGGTAAGGCAATTTGAGGGGGCTCTACCCTGTTGATGGCATTGCGTACAAGTTGATCGCTTCATTGATAAAAAGCTTGTTTCAATCATGTTTTTTGTAGCTATATTATCTGCTATCTCTTCTATATCCTGAGAATCCTCAGGAGGGATTTCGTTTAATATATGGCAACTCGCACAACCATCATCAGTCATCAAACTAAAATGGGACACGTGAGAAAAACGATTAAAGTCTGTTGTTATATCCTCTGGTGTAAAGCTTTGCCAATGCACAGATTGACTCTTGCGATCATTATCCACTGTTGCTAAAGAGTGGCATTTTATACAGCCTCCCACCGATTCCTCGCCACTTAACGATTCGAATATTTCATTATGAACAGTTTCATCCCGACCAAAAGTCACCTCCAGCCAGGTTGCTAAAAAAGGATCTGCATGATCAACTGGACGGTATCGTATATTACTCCCATCCCGGTACCAACCTCCGCTTCTTGCCCAATCCTCACTGTTTTTTGCATTGATATCGGATCTATTACTAGCAACTGACTCATCATCTAGTATCTCATCATCTAGTATCTCATCATCTAGTATCTCATCATCTAGTATCTCATCATCTAGTATCCCATCATCTAGTATCTCATCATCTAGTATCTCATCATCAAATATCTCATCATCTAATATCTCATCATCTAATATCTCATCATCTAATATCTCATCATCTAATATCCCATCATCTAACATATCTTCTTCATCACCACTGTCGGTGACAAGACCTCCAGCTTCTACATTATTTTTCTCTAAGTAGCCAAGCGTATTCGAGATATCATGTGTTGGTATCACCCTATTATTTTTTCGAAAACTCAAAACCTCATCAGCTAAGTGAGGAAACCATTCTTTCTGATTATTAATTAGAGTATCTCTAGGTAGTGAAGATATTAGTCGATTTAATGTTGGTTGATCCAAGGTGTTATCAAAAGCAACCGCAAGACGATTATATAACACGGAGGCCCCACCACTTTGAATATCATAAAAAAGCTCCTTAATATTCCAAGCAAGACGGGCAACCGTAGCAATATCGTGTGTGCTTGCCTCACTCAAATCATATAAAATAACATCATCGGGTAATATTCCCTCGCTCCCACCCGGCAACCCTGTATGACTGGGTGCTCCTGCAACATTCGCATTCGAACCATATTGCAGCAATAGGTTCATAATAGGGGTAACATCACCTTCCGCCCATTTCGGCCAATCTCCAATAGAGAATCCTGCTGCGGTGATTGTAGCAACATCTAACTCTGGAATGGCAAACACTGCCAATCCTTTAGCACTGCCTCTACTACGACCTAACAATTGATCTAAATGGCACCCACTGCAAGTATCCTCAAAATCATTGGATAACATCCATTCTCCCGTTTGATCGGATTCATGACACTGTTTGCAGCCCTCTGGTGCGACATCAATATACTCCTCCTCGTAGAAATAGTTTTCTAAATGAGCCCCGTGATTAAATTTTATTTGCGTGGGTTTATCGTTTGGATAATTACTGTATTCTGGGTGGGATTCTTCAATAACATCAAACTTTTTTTGGTGACACGTATGGCAACGCCGAGCATCAAAATTATTAATAGCATGAAATTTACCTTTATGTTCACGATGACAAGATGAACAGCTAGTAGACTCTTTGGTAGGCATACGTATTTCATTTAATTCGCTTGCTAAATTAATTTTCCAACCCACATCCGCTGAAACTGATTGCTGATGAATAATCACATCATAATCAATAGTAGAAAAATTATTGTAATGTGTAGAATGCGCCTCAAAAGCATTTTCTCCCAATTCATGACACGCTAAGCACCGCTGATCATCATTATTACTATTCAATGTCAATGCCTTGTGCAACCAGTGATAAATAGGTTCTCCGGCAGCCGCATGGCAATCCTGGCACCCCGCCACCTCACCATGGCTAATACTTAACGCTCCCGGTGAAAGCATCGGTAACAAATTCTTTGCAGAAAAGACAACAACCAATCCGCCAACGAATAGGGCTAGTAATCCTATAGCAACAATTCGTTTTTTTGACCTAACCGATCTAATAGGTGCGCAAGGCTCATCGACACAAGGGCATCGCCCCTTTTTGTCAGGCCCCTGTTCGCACTCACCACCCTCTCGCCCACACAACCAAGGTTGGTTCGGTCGTACATACCTACTTTTTCTATGACCGAATTCTTGGATGGGAGCGTCTTTCATGCAGCGCCCCGAAAAGCATACACCAAGACAATATGCAAAAGAGTCACTAAAAATAGAATCATCGCCATAGGAAAATGGAACATCCCCCAATACTTCAAAATACATTGGATAGCAAAGTGGGTATCCAATGTATTTTTCCTATGCAACATATTGTCCAACTCTAGCGCGTATTCTGCCTCCGTTTTATTTAGGTAGCGTAATTGTTTATTCAAGCCATCTTTTACCCGCAAGAAGCCATAGTTAGACCCTAACAAATGCGTAAAGAAAAAATGGTGCCGACCAAAAAAACCCGTTAAATTTGAAAAGTAGTAGTCCGACAGCGTCGTTGAACCTGATTTCTCTACAGATTCTACAATTACCGCCTCAACATCACGCCGAAGCTTCGCTAAATGCAGTGGAATTCTTTCAAAAATAATTTCTTCATCCAAGTAAGACAGTCGGCGAGCAAAAACCCTATTAATAAAGACCCCTAGAACACCACTGAACATAACGATCAAGTAAAAAATTGTAATAGAGATTTCAACAATACCGTCAGGAAACGAATATTCGATATGTTTCAGATATACAAGAAATAAAAATATACCACTATAATAGTGCCACTGTGCCCATTGAGAACCCGAACCAAGAGCAATGACTGCCAACTTCTTTTTTACATAAAAAGACACCAGCATGGCCATCAAAAACACCATAAACCAACCGGAATAGTATTGTTGCACTTGAATAGACAAATCGATTATTTCAAATATTGTGATGGCAACAAAACCACACACTAATACCGCAATAGTATTTCGGATACGGCGATAACCAAAATTCATTTATCGATCTACCCAATGAGATAGGCTTGATATATCTTTAAGATCAATACGAGTCAATGCATCATGAGAACAAGCTCTCTCGCATGCCGGCTTCCCGGTTGTTTCAGCGCAGAGATCACACTTACTGGCTTTAACAATAGCCTTTCCATTGGGGTCGCAATACACCTTCCCACTCTCATCTCTAATTTCCACCATTCTGATATTATCATAAGGGCAGTTATTCGCGCAGGTAGAGCATCCTATACAAGTATCGTCATTGATTTTTACCACGCCATCGGGTGATCTATGAATCGCCCCAGTAGGACATCCAATCATGCACACAGGGTCTTCACAATGCATACAGGCATTGGCTATCATATAACGGCCAAAACTTTTACCATGCCGATTAAAGCGAGGATTATTATCATGCGCATCAGCGCACGCTGATACACAGTCATCACAACGGACACATCGTTCCAAATCAATCACCATCGATTTGGAACCATTAATAAGCCGATTTTCAACCAAAAACTCCGTTAGTTTTCTATCAATAGGTTTGACCTTTGACTGACTACTAATGGAAATATTATTTTTTAGCGCATCCTGCAAGGATTGCTTAACTCCCTGCGAAGCACTTTCGCTAAATATATTTATTTCCAACCACGATGTCGGTATCCTTATAACATCGGTATACCCCAATGCTCGAATACTACAATTCAGAGCCGCGCCTTTTCCATTTTTCCAAGTTTCATAGATTTCCTCCAGCCCAAACATATCACCACGACTCAAATAGCCCATCGTGTAATGCCCAAAATTGATATAACGGCTAATCCTACCAAAACCGTTTCTCACCAAAAGTAAGCCGTCTGGATAATCCCCTTCCAGCGCTATCACTGGCTCCGATTGAATAACTTTATTGTAGTCCTCTTCTGTTTTTGCCTGTTTACTAACAGATTTAAATTCCTTCTGCCATTCGAATTCACCATGAACTTCAAATAGCGCTAATGTCGCTAGTTCATGTATTTTATTCGCGGGTAGCTTGGAAAACAGGGGTAAAGAAAGCAAATGGTAATAAAGCCCTCTTTCTCTATACAGATGGTCAATATATTCCCTAAACCCCTCTTCTCTCTTTCTAATATCTCGCAATCCCTGCCATCGTATTTCCAACAATTCCACATTATCCAAGGCAACGATGGTATTTGTCATTTCACTGCGACCTAACACCGCAGATTCACCAAAAATATCCCCCGTAACCAATCGTGATATCGTTGCATCACCTCTATCTATCATATCCGATATATTATTAACTATTGGGTAAGACAATGGTGCGTTTTTTGTGATTTCGCCGACACGCCGACGTACTTCAGGCAAGTGACTCCGTCGTAACCAACCCCACAACACGCTGAGCGTTGACGGCATATCACTGACAGTAGGTTTTATAAAATCAAGGTGACTATCTGAGGGAGACAGCATAGCTACCTCCCCAGACAATAACAAAAATGCCGAATTGACATATTCCCCCGCTCTAATGACAACCTGGTTTTTATCGAACGTTCTAATACGACAATCATTGCGAATTATCCCCGTCAGCTTCAACGTATCCGGAAAATTATTGCGACTCATCGAACAAAAATGCGGTGCAGACAGTACCTTTACAACACTTTCAGCACTCATAGTACTATCAAAGGGTTGGTCCCAGCGCTGAGGTCGATTAATTACACTGCTATGCAAATTATCGTTCACAATACAATATTCCCGTTATTCCCCAAACACCTTCCCCTTATATTTATCAGGCGACGGCAAAGCACCATCCACACCAGGAAATTCACTTCCATCGTATTTTCCAGCAAAAACTGATGCTTGTTTTGATATTTTATCAGCGGCACTTACCAGCGCCGACTCATTGTTGAGAGTGACTTTTACTTTTGACGCAATACCGATGATGTTGGTTAACTCTCCATTGTTCACGGATTTATCAATTTTCTTCAAAAATGCCAATGCTCGCTTCGCTCTCTTGGCCATTGCTAAAGCATACTTTTCTTTTACGGTTGCCTTAGCCACACCACGCAAAGCATATTCTAGGTCTAACATTTTACCTACGATATAGAACATTCTCCGACGATTCTTACTCGCTTCCGTATTATCATCGCTATACCAAAGATTATGCCTTACCTCACCCTGGGTCCAACGAATCAATTCAAATTTGCTACCCGCAGTATGTCCACCTACGTTAACCAACTTTTCATTCGGAACGGTATGACAGCTGTAACAGTTCTCAGCGAGTGAATAAAGATTATTAGGGCGAATCATTCCTGCTGCATCTGATTCTTTATACCGTTTCACTTTATGTTCAGGCACTTCGTTTTCTGCTTTTATATCTTTACCACCAAAATCACTATGCACATCAATCCATTCGGATCCCGCGCTATGACATGATTCACAGGATATTCCTGAAATGGGTTTTTCTTTTCCCTTTTTAGTTGCCACCGTAAAATGACACGTCAAACAGTCACTTTCTGATTTAATCCGCTTTATACCCATCTTATCTGCAATCTCTCGAGCTTCATCACTCCGGGGCATTTCAGAAAAGGTTTTAGAATGGTGCGTTTGTTTCCAGGCTTTAACCGTTTCTTTATGACACTCACCACATGCATCCACCCCTTTCACTTTATTTGGGTCTAGGCGTAGATCACTGGCTTGCGGCGCCGATGAAAAACAAAGAACACTTAGAACAATCAACCATCCATTGATAAAATATTTACCCAACATAAAACCCTCTCTACCTTTACATTTGTATGCCAATAACATTATGCATTAAGCCGTAATTTACTTTTTGGAACAGCGATACAGGTTAAACAAGAACCTTTTTCAACATCAGAATCTGGGTCTTCGATATAGCCAATTTCACCTTCAATCACTGCCGTCAAACATGTTCCACAACTACCCGCCCTGCATCCACTTTCAATTTGAATACCTGCAGCCTCTGCCGCTTCTAGCAACGTACCTGAAGCCGAAGACCATAAAATTGTTTTATCTGATAAGCTAAATGTCACAGGTATTGTTGTTTCTTCTTTTTCCGGTAGCACTTCAGGTTTTGCAACACCCCGCTTAATGCCTGCAGGCCCAAAAGACTCAAAGTGAATCCTAGCCTCACTAACACCTTGTTGATGCAACCCTGAGACCATCGAATCCATCATTGCTCCAGGGCCACAGATGTAAAAATCAGCAGCTATCGGGGCTCCTAACTGAAAAATGGATTCACAGGAGATATGGCCATGATTCTCTGACCCAGGCGCCCGAACCCCAAGCGCCCCTGGAGCACTAAAAAAATAGTGGAGATGAAAATTATTGTGTTTAATACTCATCTGTTTTAAATGTTCAGACATAATCAACTGTTCAACACTTTTCACTCCATAGAACAGCCACACGTCTCGTTTGCTACCCATCCGATCCAATGTATTGATCATGGATAGCATCGGTGTTACTCCAACCCCTCCCGCCACCAATACAAGCGGGGTCTTTTCTGTCATATCTAACCAAAACTTTCCTGTAGGAGCTTTAACATCCAATATATCCCCTTCTTCTAATGCCTGATGAAAATAACATGATGAAATACCATCTGTAGCCTCAGGAACCGATTCAGGAGAAAGCTGTTTCCTTACCGTCACCCTGTAGTACTCCCTTTTCTCACCACTATCAGATAATGAATAACACCGAACCACTGGCTTGCTAATACCTGGAATTTTGAGCCTAAATGTTAAATATTGGCCGGGGAAGAATCGGGGTAACTTTTTCCCATCGTGAGGAACAAGGTAAAATGACTTAATGTGAGGATTTTCACTGGCAATTGACTTTATTTTAAATTTTCGCCACCCTGACCATGCCCATTCAGAATCATTCGTTTTTGTATTTTGCACGATGATATTGTCAATTTTCTTCTTTAACAATGCCTTTTCTAATTCGAAAATATGATTCTTTCTACGGACACGGCTAACCTGCTCATAACCGAATACCAGTAGCTGAACGACAACCAGCGAAAGAATAATAATGCCTAAGTAATACAAACCTTCCCCCTTGCGTTAAAGCTTTATTTGTAACTCAATGCGAGAACCATATTCAGCCTTAGCTTCATCTTCAAGCCAAGTGCTATAGGCGTCTAGCTGCACAAAAGTGCGCCGCCCCAATGCTTGTTGGAAACGTACAGCAACACCTTGTTCGTTTTGAAAATGAATACGATGTTCGAACCTAGCACCCGCTTCCACAATAAGTTGTCGTCGAGGACCAAAGAACCGTTGATAACCTAACGTAAACCCCGATGATTTTTGTGCACTATTACTGATAGGTGCCGGGAGAGAACCAATAGCTTGAGCTGCAAAAAGTATCCCCGTGCGTCCAAGAGCCCCTCCTTCTAAAGGTCCCCTTGCCGCCGAAGTGAAATTATCAATACCCAGGAAACCGTTCACATAAACATTATTGTGGCTACGAGAAGGAACCCAAGATATTTCCATAAACAATAACACGCCATTATCAGACTGCGCTGTTACTGCAGAGGTCGCTTGAGAAATGGCAATACGAAAAGCAGTATTTATTTTCCCAATCCGCTGAATTGCCTCGCCACCAAGGTTCAGTACATCACCGGCCTCATCACCGTCGACATAAACAACGTCAACATTGTAGGTGCTTCTCGCAGAATCAAACTGATTAAACCAACCAATCAACTTACTGCTATCGATATCTTCATTGGTATGCCTATCGATATCGTCAATACCGATAAACAGCGTAGACCTCCAATTAACTAACCAGGGATATGAGGCGAAGCGTATGTTATTTTTACTTAATCCAATCCCATCCATCGAATCATTTATTAAAAACCCATCCATAAATAACATTTGTTGCCGCCCAATACTAAAACCTACATCATTTTTTGTACTGTCAAAATAATCCATATTAGGAAACAACTCAGCAAAGTCGCCCTCAAAAAACAACGTGTCAATTTTAGCATTGGTTTCATTAAGGTTTTCTTTCAAAACATCAGGTTCATATACCTTCCCATAGAAATCACCGTTGTTCCGGTCGTGCAATGGGGTTAAACCCAAAAGAACTCGCTCTGTTCCTGTTAACTGTAAATTAGCAAACAAATCCAATCGACTCACCCACTCAACGACCTCCATTCCCTGAGAAGGGCGATAACGCTGATAAGCGCTTCTAAAATTTCCATACACCCAAAGTGCAGGACTCCATACCGCTCCCGTTGGAATAACAAATCCCGGTTCAATATTGCCAGTACCAAGAAACGACGCTCCCAACTCAACAATCGGCGGGGTGCGAGCAGGTAAGTCATCATCAGAAAGGTATATATCACCATCATGAGATAACGTCGGATATTCATCGCCATAACTTACTGAACTTAAACACGCAACATTAATGCAAAGTGTCAGCAAGAGAGCGATTCGTTTAACTTTATGTTCTATAACTACATTAGGTTCCAACAAACTATCCTCCTACTTTAGGTGCTTACATACTCCAGCAATTTAGCGAATATCAATAAACTCAACTTTTTCCCAAATAACTTGATGCCCTTTCACAAGCTTGTCAGCGATATTTCTAGCTGACATTCCATAGTCAAACCCTACATCTGAAATCTCTTTTACCAAATTCACTGGCACTGCGGCGGACTTCAACTTATAAGTCAATACTATATTTTTTTTACCTTGCAGCTGCTCTTCACTTACTTCATAACGAGCAACACGACTCGCTAATGGTGGTAATGTTTGTCGGTGCTTTCTTGCTCCTCCTGGCTGTCCTGTTAACATTAAAGAACGAGTGAAAGGTCGAACAAAGGGAAGTACATCAACAGAAACATTAACTGCTAATACCTGTTCACGCTCCCCGCCTCGTACATTGCGGGTTAGGAACTTTGACTGCAATGAAAACAAATACGTATCAAGCTCAAAATCGGCATCATGCACATAACTAGAATGGCTGTCCTTCAAATCACCATTTGGATCTAAATGCCCAGATTCAAACAACATATCGCCATCACGGCTCGTCACACTGATTTCCAACCACACTAAACGCTCAGCATCAAACCCTGTTGGTGCATTGTGCCCGTCAGTCCCATTGCTCACTTCAATATCAAACACCAGACCATTCTTACTACGCTCTATAATATTGACGTCACTCATTTTGTAACCGTTACGCAATACTTCTAGACGTTTCAATTCCGCCCAATCCAATAATAGCTGCTGCTCATCAATGATCGTACGAGCATCATATCGATCATCAATGGATCGCCAACGGTCGGGAAACTCATAACCCTCCCTCACTTGATCCTCAAATTCATCCGTACCCCAACCTTCTTCGACATTAAAATCCAACCATTCCTGTAACGTGGCCATTTCTGCTGCTTTTGAGTTATGCGGAAAAATACCTGGATGAACAACGGAATAATCTGGGCCTGCAAAAAAATGATTGGTTATTTTTCTATTGGTAGTTGCCACCCCACCCACCTTTGCGGCAGGGCCTGTAGCGTATCCGGACACCAGCCCTTGAACTAACCCCATATGGCAGTCTTGGCAACTCTCACCACGAGCAGCAGCGGGAGAGTTTTTGTATTCAGAAAAAGCCTCTTCTAAACGAAAACCATTAAACAGGTTCACATCGTGGCAAGACCCACAAAACTGCGATGTTTTGAGCTGAGGAAAATGCCCTATTTCAGTATGAATTTTCCTTCCCGATTCATCAGGGTTTGTAACCACCCGATACTGATGCCTATTATCCAGTACTCTTTCTAATTCTTTTCCTCCTGACGGGCCATATACCTTCGTCAGTAAACCGCCTTCTTCCAATGCGATTCGCCCAGAAACTTTTCCATAGGCTTGGTTCACACGGTGACAAACAACACAGGTGATACCCTCTCTAGATGTTGGGTGACGTTCCAGATTTGATGCATAGGTTGACTCACCAAAGTTCATCCCTACTTGGTTATGACAACGGATACAAAAATCTCCATTCGTTCCATTGGTTAACGCATTAATTTTATTTTGCATGGCCATATAGATAGGGCTCAACTGAGCATAAGCGTGCTGCGACACTGACCACTCTTTGTAATGCTGCTCATGGCATACTTTGCAGGTATTTGCGGATGGATACCGATTCTCTGCAAATAGCTCTAGATGTGCCTTTCCTGCCTTATCATCAGTCTTTTCTTCAACATCAGGGCTGGATTCATCATCGCTCAGCTCACCCTCGTCATCCTCTGTCAAATCGTCTAATTCACCAATCGATAGGTCATCAGACAAAACATCCGACTCTTCCAACAAATATTCATCTTCTGAGTCAGCATCAAGCAGTTCGTCATCATCAACTAGAGAGTCATCAGCAGAACTAAAGGAAATAATATTTAGCGAAGGTAACTGAGAAAACTCACCAACTACGCTGGTAAAAACAAAAAGCGAGATGATAAAAAAAAATGATCGAAATGATCGAAATGGTCGACTATAGAAAGGTGGTAGTTTCATACGAGTACCATAGAAAGTGGGGACTCACACCCTAAACACGCAACGGTTACTCGATTGGGGCGATACTTATAGTTAACCTTAATTTAATTCGCTG
Source organism: uncultured Gammaproteobacteria bacterium (assembly GCA_913063125.1). Taxonomy (GTDB): domain Bacteria; phylum Pseudomonadota; class Gammaproteobacteria; order Pseudomonadales; family Ketobacteraceae; genus 42-54-T18. Next base: position 40,739 of record CAJXZM010000011.1, read on the forward strand.
ATAAATCAATCGAGTGAATAGAATATCCTTATTCTTTCCATAGTTTATAGAATCGTTAGAAATGCAGCATTGCACTCGCATCGCCGCACTACCGCACTAATACGTTGAATTATAAACTAATTCTCACTATTCCAATCAACACCCGCTATAACCACAAAAATGAAACGACTAATAACATTAGACTCGTTCCATTCAAACAATGTCGCTACAGGATTCGTTGCACGTTAAAAACTTATAGTGAAATTGATATAAGGTTAGAAGCTAGCACTCCACTCATAATAATTAGCGTCACCACACCAACAATAAAAACCCTAAATCGAGCAGGAACATAATTTGACCCGGTATGGATATAGGCATGCACCAAGCGACTGATCACATATACCCAGGACAATACCAACACCGTCATACTCACTGTTTGAGTAGCCACAAAAGCAAAAACCAACACATAAAAAAGAATCGGTGTTTGAAATTGATTTTGTATATTATTTGATACTTTAAGTACGTCATCAGGCCATGCGCTATTATCCAACGCTGCTTTTTTCCTATCAACTAAGCCCGCTTTTACAGCTTTGCCTTTTCTTGCCCCCATCACAATAAACACACTGAGGGTTAACGTCACCTGAACCAATACAGGCCACAAAGCCAAGGCCGCATTTATCTGTTCGTTCATATCTCCACTCATTAGCATTACTCTCTTTTCATTTAACCCATCAAAACATTGGGTATTGCATTAAAAACTGGATTTCACATGCACTTTATCTGATGACTCTGCCAAACGCCAATGGACAGCAATTCCAAATGCAACGTAGTCAGTCGCCTTCACCAACGGGCTATCTTCATTAGCCGCACCCTGTAAGTCAACATACCGAACAAAACCGGCGACTGAAACCCTATTAAACTTGCGCCGGAGGGACATTGACAACTTTAACCCGGTATAGCCAGACTTGGCGTTATACGCTTCTCGCCCTCCCCGGACAAACTCTTGTTCCACATCGTAATAATATTCATGGTAACGTCGATCCGCAAACATGGGCCCTAACGACACCAACCGCCTCCAGCGAGAATCCCCCCCTGAATAAACAACACTGGGATTGCTAATCCAACCACGATGAGTAATATCAAAATCATCAAATGTTAATCCTGCCCGAATGGGGAGATCCAATTTCCAACTGTGGTATTTATCACTACTTTGATAAAATCGATACTGTAAGGTCGGACCAATTTCTAACATTGGGTCCAAATCATCCATACCTTCTCGCGCATGGTTATCTTCACTATTCACAGGCAATGAAGCATTTAAACTAATATTCATTCTCAAATTTTCACGTTGAAATAGCTTACCTCGAAACCCTTCCCGATCCGCCTGTATATACTCACTACGATAAATAAAAAAGGGATAAGCAAAACCATAACTTCCAGACTCATCGGCACCCAAATAGTGAGACATACTCAACCCGGCAGCCCCAACACCCGCCTCCCAAACAGGCTGCTCTTTTGCTACTGCACTGGCTACTACAGAAGTTGCAAATGCACATACGAATCCACACACCATCCCATACTTAACACAGAAAGAGAGAAACACCCCGAACACACTCTTCACACACGACTCCTTAACAACACTCTATAGAGGCGTTAGATTACCCTTTATCGAAGAAAAAATGGAAGAGAAAATATCACAGACAAAAAAAAGACCGGCTAGCTCACAACTAACCGGTCAAGAGGTCACACAGAAGTGTTCTTTATGATTGATGGCTCTTATATAAGGCAATCAAATTGTCGGCAACAATATTCTTGATACTATTTAACGTTAGATCAGACGCCACACCTTTTAACTTATCTAAACGTATCCTATGCAAGTGAAGTGAAGGCATTGCATTTTCATATTCCCTCAAATCACCATTTTGAAGTACCGGCAAAAAACACTCCCCTGCACTTCGATATTCTTGTATTAATGCGCTAAACCCCTCCGAAAATGGCAATTCCTTGGAACTACCAAAACCTTTAGAAGGTATTTTTATATATAACCCACTTTCTCCAACCGCTTCACCTGGGTACAAATAAACACCGGTTGCTTCAACAGCATCCTGCGGGATGTTACTGAACGTATCATGGAACGCATGAGGATCCGGCAATACGGTAATACGTCCACTGTCTGAGTTTTTTGGCACAACAATATTGTAAGAGCTGTAAAGTTTTGATACATACGCCGAGTAAACACACAATTTGTTTTCAAAGGTTAACAAAAAAGCGATAGCCTCTTGGCGATTTGAAATTGCACCTAAATCCCAATTAAGGTCATCGCTTTCTGCTAAATCAGACCATTTCTGATCGACTTGTGCATCCGATAGCGGGGACTGCATGATCCTCTCCAACATTGTTATTATTTTAACTATTCGTTATTGAGTAATTTATACGAAGGTGTTGCAAACAGTAGGCCAACTTCTTGAAACAATGTTAAACGCTCGGTTTATTGGGCACTACAGGTAAATATTCACGATCTAAGAACAGGTATTTTATAAACCAATCAACAAAATAATTACCATGGCCCATCATTTTCTGCCCATTTTTGTCACTATCTAGCACGAGATCCCCTATTCACTTCGTCATATATTACGTATTTAGCAAAGGGTCAATGAGTCTAAGAAAATCCATTCGAAAAAGGACAACAATTGATTATACGAAAAACTATACGGCTCAACCAAAACCCAGACCATAACCTAAGCCGTATAGTTAAAAATTTCGACACCACATCCAACTAAATTCAACTACATTTCAACCACATCAACACTGCATTAGCGCTAATACAGCACTATGCCATCCCTCTAAATGCATAAGTACTCGGATCACCCAATGCGTCCTCGATCCTTTTACGGCGTAATTTATGATTCGTACTTTCCAATAGTTTCTGAAATGTTTCAGGCGCTAATTTCGCACCATACGAGCTGGCTTTTAACAGCGAGCGAATCATCTGTACTTTCATTTTTGATGATCGACTCGGCCTTATGTGAAAATCTTTTGACAACACAGGACCAACAAGTAATTCAGAAAAAGCCAGCAATGTATCTTCAGACAAATTAAACGGAGGCTCTCCAGCCATGTCTCTCAACAAAGCTTTCGCTAACGACTCTCCTTGAGGTGTCGGTTGGTATAAGTGGCTAGTTAACTGTAATGCCAGCACTTCTTGCTCTGCTGGTGTTGTCGTCAACAATTCCTCCTTCACCCCCAGAACATGTCCGGCATATCGCCAGTAATAATGCATCAACGCCATTTCTTCGTCCGTGACATTCACACCTAATTTACGAATCCCACGGGCAACCATAAAATCAAATTCAAGTACGGTTCCAGCCATATCTTCTTGATTGATAGGTTGGTCATACTTATCTGCTTCCCATTTCCCACCATTCCACAAAAATTGGCGCACAGCGGAATGTATGAGCCGTACCTCCATTAACGTTCGATGCCCCTGTCCACCCGGCCTAATCCCTTCTTTACCAACCATGTTATGTAATAACTGGCCAGTCTCATAAATCCGCTTGGTGACATCTCGCTGCAGCCTACCCGTCGACACGAGTACTTGAGCGGGTTTATTGTGAGCATACCCCTCAACCAAACTACTGCACATTAAGACCAAGCCTTGCATCGGAGCATAACGCTGAAAAATTCGTCGCCCTTTTTCCATTTCCTCAAAATCAACCCAGCCAGGTACAGTATTACACTCATCGAGAAATACCTGAAAAACACCGCCTTCCTCTTTCGCTCGCACCATGACTTCATCCAACATATCGGATGGACGGCCTCTTTTAATTAACGCTGTGCAGGCGTCCGCAGGGTCATCACATACTTGGCGCCATTTCTCTAAATTTTCGTGAGAATACTTATCCCACCATATACGCTCTTGCGGACATTGAGGCCCGCTTTCAATTCTTCGATACTCTTCTGCTGTTGGCATGCATCACCCCACCCGTTGTCCACATTAGATTTTATCGTTACCAGCCCAAAGAAAACCAACCAGTTCTATCAATCTACCAAACAAAAACCCGAGCAACAAGAACTCATGAGTTTTATTTCTAACGATAAAGCTCTATAGCTACAAATAGACTAAGGACGAATAACACGCAAGTAAGGGGCTATTAGAGGGAGTTATCAAGGAGAAATAGAAATAAAAACCGGGAAAAGGATAGACTTAGAGAAGTACCAGGGGCGACTTGCCCCTGATTATAAGGCGTCTAGCTGACGCCTTACCTTTTTACACTCAGCGATTTAACTACGCTTTAATACGCTTTAAATACATCGTCTGGGTGGTGAACTACGAACTATTGCGCTTTAACGTTATCTGCCTGTGGACCTTTGTCGCTTTCTACCACATCAAATGTAACTACTTGCCCTTCTCGTAATATACGTCTGCCTTCGCCAACAATTGAACGAAAATGTACAAACACCTCGGAACCATCGTCGTGCTGAATAAATCCATAACCTTTATCTGTACTAAACCATTTCACTGTTCCTGTGTTTTTACCAGCACTCGGTTCAGCAACGTTTACAGACTCAGATTGAACTTCTTCTGGCTCTGGCTCTGGTTCTGGTTCTGGCTCAATTTCAATGCCAGCAAACATATCATCACTACCTGCTCCACAGGCAATAACAGTTTTCATCAGACTTTCCACAGAAGCTTCTGGGAATAACTCCACCTGATCTTCTGGGAGGTGATACATGTTACCACTGGTTGGGTTAGGGCCTGTTGGTACAAATACAGTATACGAACCATCTTCATGCTTACAGGTCACTAATGCGGTAACGGTAGTGTCGCAATCTATGCCAAATATCTTAGCCTTCGCAACTTCACTATTAGTAAAAGGTGAAGCACTGCTATCACCCAAAAATTGGCCTACAATGCCTTTAGTTAGCTTATAACCCGGTGCAAAACGAGCAAGGCTGTCATCTATAAATGTATGCAGCCATTTTCCGGCGCCAGTAGTTACCAGTGTACCTACGGCAAAACACACAAGCGCAATCAGTAAGACAACAATGCCATCACCGACAACTTCAGGCATACCGTTATGTTTAACAACCGCGTCTGTTAACGGCTGAATAAGATCTGTAACAAACGTAAATACCCAGTTAAATGCCCCTAACAAAATCGTCACAGGCAACAAAACTAACACTCCACCCAACAGGGCCTTTCCAATAAAAGATTTTAGCTTTCCCATAATATAATTCTCTCTTCTTACAGTTACTCAGATGTTACTTGTGGTCTCATATGTGGAAACAAAATAACGTCACGAATTGATGGTGAATTGGTAAACAGCATAACTAAACGGTCAATTCCGATACCCTCCCCTGCTGTAGGAGGCATCCCGTATTCCAACGCGGCAATATAATCAGCATCAAAATGCATCGCTTCATCATCACCAGCATCTTTTTCTTCTACCTGACGCTGAAAGCGCTCGGCTTGATCTTCTGAATCATTTAACTCCGAGAAACCATTAGCAATTTCTCGTCCACCCACAAAAAACTCAAAACGATCTGTCACAAACGGGTTGTGATCACTTCGTCGTGCCAGTGGGGATACTTCTGTTGGATATTCCGTAATAAATGTTGGATTCATCAAGCGATGTTCAACAGTTTTCTCAAAGATTTCGATTTGAATTTTACCCAAACCATAGATTTCTTTAAGTGGAATATTCAATCCTTCTGCAATCTTTTTAGCGCTTTCAATATCGCCAAGCTGTTCCAAGGTAATCTCTGGATTAAAGTGCAAAATAGATTCTAGGATAGTCATACGCTCAAAAGGCTTACCAAAATCAAATGTATCATCACCATAAACCACTTCCGTTGTACCCAAAACATCTTGGGCAATGGTACGTAGCATTTCTTCAGTAAGATTCATTAAATCTTTATAGTCTGCGTAAGACTGATAAAACTCAACCATGGTGAATTCTGGATTATGTCGTGTAGACAACCCTTCATTACGGAAGTTACGGTTAATCTCGAACACACGCTCAAATCCACCAACAACCAAACGCTTAAGATATAGCTCTGGCGCAACACGCAAGAACAAGTCCATATCCAAGGCATTATGGAAGGTATTAAAAGGTCGCGCCGTAGCTCCGCCAGGAATAACGTGCATCATTGGCGTTTCCACTTCCATATACTTGCGCGCGTTAAGGAAGCGACGAATACCTTCGACAACTTGAGTGCGCACTCGGAAGGTTTCGCGCACATCTTCGTTCATAATCAAATCGACATAGCGCTGACGGTAACGCATCTCAGTATCCGTCAAACCTTTATGCTTGTCAGGCAATGGGCGAAGAGATTTAACCAGGTGGTGCTCTACTTCAATATCAACAAACAAGTCACCTTTTCCAGAACGTTGTAACGTTCCTTCGATACCAACAATATCACCTAAATCCCATGTTTTAATATCGGCTAAAACATCTTTCTCCAGGCCTTTTCGATTAACATACAACTGAATACGACCGGACATATCCTGAATTTCTAAGAAAGCTCCGCGATTAAGCATAACTCGACCAGCCACTTTCACTGGCACAGCCATTTCTTCTAATTCAGGCTTGGTTTTATCTTTATATTCGTCTTGTAAATCTTGGCAAAATTGGTCGCGGCGAAAGCTATTGGTATATGCTTTACCTTTTTCACGGATACTCTTTAACTTAGAACGGCGCTCAGCAATTAACTTGTTCTCATCTATTTCAGTTTCTGCAGCACTTGTTTCTGCGCCACTGCCGCCTTTCTTTTGGTTCGCCATGGTGTTTCTTCTCTCTAGTCTTTAATAGCCACGTTCAATATGGCCAAATTCAATAATTACAAACCAGCTTTTAAGCTAGCCTCAACAAATGTGTCTATATCGCCATCCAAGAAGTTCCCAGTATTACTGGTCTCAACATTCGTTCGAAGGTCCTTGATGCGGGATTGGTCCAAAACGTAAGAACGGATCTGACTCCCCCAACCAATATCTGATTTCGTATCTTCTAGTGCCTGCTTCTCAGAGTTCTGTTTTTGTAGCTCAAACTCATACAGCTTCGCCCTTAACATCTTCATCGCTTGCGCTCTGTTTTTGTGTTGAGAGCGATCATTTTGACACTGCACCACAATATTAGTCGGCATATGTGTTAAACGTATCGCTGAATCAGTTTTGTTAACGTGCTGACCACCGGCGCCACTGGCCCGGTAGGTATCCGTTCGAACATCAGAAGGGTCTATATCAATTTCAATATTGTCATCAATCTCTGGGGATACAAAAACCGAGGTAAACGATGTATGGCGTCGATTACCTGAATCAAATGGCGATTTACGCACTAAACGGTGCACACCGGTTTCTGTACGTAGCCAACCATAGGCATATTCACCCTGGTAGTGAATTGTGGCGCTCTTAATACCAGCAACATCGCCAGAAGAGGCCTCAATTAGCTCCGTTTTAAAGCCTTTGCGTTCGCCCCAGCGCAAGTACATTCGTAACAACATCTCAGCCCAATCCTGCGCTTCTGTACCACCAGAGCCTGACTGAATGTCGAGATAACAGCTATTAGCATCCATTTCACCAGAAAACATACGACGAAATTCCATCGCTGCTACCTTAGATTCGATGGCGGCAAGTTCTGCTAGCACGTCTTCTAAGGTACCTTCATCGTCTTCTTCCACTGCCAGTTCCAACAAACCGTCAGCGTCATCAATTTCACTCCCCATCTTGTCAATACCACCCACAACGGCTTCTAGTGAAGCACGCTCTTTACCAAGCTCTTGGGCTCGGTCGGGTTTATTCCAGATATCGGGGTCTTCTAACTCGAGAGATACCTCTGCTAACTGCTCACTTTTGCCTTCATAGTCAAAGGTACCCCCTCAACGCGTCAGTGCGCATTCGAAGGTCTTTGATATGGGTAACAATTGGGTTGATTTCCATCTAGAACGAAGCTCTCATCAATGATTTGAAGTAAATTAGGAATATAAGAAGTTAAAGGCGCGTATTCTACCCTATTTTGAAGGTGGGATATACAGCGAGCGTATCGAGGAAAAGCCAGCATAATACCTGAAGAAATAGACCCTTTCAGTTACTATGCCAGCCGATAGATATCAAATTTACCAATGCCCCACACACAAACCATAACGCTTATCGTAAACTCTCATTAATGCTCTGTAATGCGGCATTACCAGGACATAAGTCAGCTTCGACTAATTGGTTTAAGGGCTTATCCACTGTATTGGTTATCTCATGTAAATCAGGAGTATCCGTGTTTACATATAACAATCCTGTTAACACCTTACCTTCATGTTGCTTACGCTGAAGATAATGTAAAGCGGCGACACGATCACTCGTATCATATTCATCGTCCAACTTATGCAAATGCAACACAGAACCATCATGCAAACATACCTCTCGACTAGAGCCAGGCTCATAATGCGTAACAATTTCTTCTTTCATGGGTACAAAATCAGTTCGATTCAGGGTTTCATTATGGTCTCGCACATAATCATAGCTTTTGGTTGAACCCACATGATTGTTAAACGTGACACACGGCGACAAACAGTCAATTAACGCAAATCCATTATGTGCCATTGCCGCTTTCAATAACGGCACTAATTGATCCTTATCTCCCGAAAAGCTTCTCGCCACGAAGGTTGCACCCAACTGCAATGCCAAACTAGCAATATCAATCGCGTCAAATGGGTTTTCAACACCTTTTTTATTCTTTGAACCTAAATCGGTCATCGCTGAATTTTGGCCTTTGGTCAAACCATAGGTACCGTTATTCGCAACGATGTACACCATATTCAGCTTACGTCTCACAACATGAGAAAACTGCCCCAAACCGATTGAAGCAGTATCTCCATCTCCGGACATACCGATATACAGCAAATCTTTATTGGCAACATTAGCACCTGTTGCTATAGAGGGCATACGACCATGTACGGAATTAAAACCATGAGATTTGTCGAGGTAATAGGTTGGTGTCTTCGATGAGCACCCAATGCCCGAAAGTTTAGCTACCTTGTGAGGTTCAATAGAAACTTCATGGCAGGCCTGAATAATAGCCGCGCTAATCGAGTCGTGCCCACACCCCGCACATAATGTCGATAACGGGCCTTCATAATCTCGTCGGGTTAGTCCTAAATCATTCACTGGCAACTTAGGATGATGGAATTTTGATTTAGCAATATAACTCATCACTTAGCTCCTTTTTTTGAAGAGGTCTTATCTGGGGTGCTATCTACAAATTGCTTATTAGGAATCAACTGTTGTAATTTTTCAGCAATGCTATCAGCGATAAACGTTGCCGTTATAGGCATGCCGTCATAATGCAGAACTGCATCCAGCTTAACTGGATTAATATCGCCTTCGTTGATCATCAACATACGCATCTGAGCATCCCTATTTTGTTCAACAACAAAGACTTGCTTATGGTGTTCAACAAAATCAAACACATCGTCACAAAAAGGAAATGCTCTGATTCTCATCATGTCCAACTCGATACCTTGCGCTGTCAAAAGGTCCAATGCCTCCTGCATCGCTAAATCGGTAGTCCCGTAACAAATCACACCGTATAAACTGTTCTGATCAGAAGGTTTGATAATTGGAGCGGGAAGCGCTTTTGCTGCCGTCTTAAACTTACGCCGCAAACGTTCCATGCCCTCCACATAAATATCACCCTTTTCCGTATATCGAGCAAATGCATCATGCGAGGTGCCTCGCGTCATATAAGCACCTTTATCTGGGTGAACTCCAGGATACGTACGATACCCAATACCGTCACCATCAACGTCGTCATATCGTCCCCACTCTTTACCTTGTGCAGTGAGCGCATCAAGATCATCAGCGGTTAGTACCTTACCCCGATCATATCGGGCGGTATCATCCCACTCGAACTTATCCGTCGCCCAATCGTTCATACCCAGCTCAAGATCGGACAAGGTAATAACGGGCGTTTGAAAACGCTCTGCAAGATCAAAAGCTTTCGCTGCAAACTGAAAACATTCCGTCGGGTTCGCTGGAAACAATAAAAGATGCTTACTATCACCGTGAGACGCATAGGCTGCGGCCAACACATCAGACTGCTGTGTACGGGTTGGCATTCCCGTAGACGGGCCACCTCGCTGCACATCAAACAATACAACCGGGACTTCAGAATAATAGGCGAGGCCTAAAAACTCCGACATCAACGATAGCCCTGGACCACTGGTGGCGGTAAAAGCCCTAGCGCCATTCCAACTTGCGCCTAACACCATACCCACCGCTGACAGCTCATCCTCAGCCTGAACGATGGCAAACTTTTTCTTGCCCGTACCAGCATCAATTCTCAGCCGCTCACAGTACTTACTGTAGCTATCTACCAGGGAGGTGGAAGGAGTAATCGGATACCAAGCCGCGACTGTAGCCCCAGCATAAACGCAACCTAAACCCGCAGCTTCATTACCATCGATAAGGATTTTATTCGCCAACTTATCTAAGCGTTTTACCCTAATATTTAATGGACAGGAAAGGTTTTCTCTGGCCCATTGGCAACCCAATTCTAACGCAAAAACATTGGGTGTTATCAGTTTTTCTTTACCCGAAAACTGATCTTTAATCAGATCTTTCACCACAGCAAATTCGATATCCAACAATGCGATGAGAGCACCTACATAAACAATATTTTTAAATAACTGCCGCTGCTTTGGATTACTAAATTCTCGTAAACATATCTCAGTAATAGGAATACCAATCCAATGTATATCTGATCGATAACGCTCCGTATCAAGGGGTTTTGTAGCATCATACAAAACGTACCCGCCAGGCGCGACGTTATTCACGTCATCCAAAAAACTCTGAGCATTCATTGCCACCATGATATCAACAGTATCTTTTCGTCCCAAATACCCCTGCTCGCTCACTCGAACTTCGTACCAAGTAGGTAATCCTTGAATATTGGATGGGAAGACGTTACGGGGACTCACCGGGATACCTAATCTGAAAATGGACTTTGCAAACAGGTGGTTCGCACTGGCAGAGCCTGTGCCGTTTACATTAGCGAATTTGATAACAAAATCATTTATTCGAACAGCTGAAACTTTTCTGTTTTCCGCTGTATTTTCTACTACATTTACGGCCTTATTATCTACTGCGCGCATGTCTTACCCGCCTGTGCTTCTTGGTAAATGAATTTCTGCATATCCCACGCATTGGTGGGGCACCGCTCTGCACATAACCCACAGTGCAAACACAGGTCTTCATCTTTAACCATCACCCGCCCGGTTTTTAACGCTTCAGACACCAACAACGGTTGCTCCGTATTTTCCGCAGGAATAATCAAACGAGGCCGGAGCTCTTTCTCCTTTCCGTTCTCTGTGAAATTAATACAGCTAGTTGGGCATACATCCATGCAAGAATCACATTCGTAACAAAGAGCCTCCGTAAAAACCGTTTGCACATCACAATTCAGACAACGTTTCGCCTCATCAAACGCCAATTGCTCATCAAACCCTAATTCAACCTCTAAGGTTAGGTTTTTCAACGTCTCTGTTTTATCCGCATGGGGCACTGCAAAGCGCTCTTCATGCGAAATCCCGTTGTCATAAGACCACTCATGCACCCCCATTTTTTGGCTAGTAAGATTGACTCCTGGCGCAGGCCTTTCAATCAATGACTGACCCTGACAATAAAGATCAATCGAAATAGCCGCCTGATGCCCTTGACCAACAGCGCTGATAATATTCTTAGGGCCAAATGACGAGTCGCCACCAAAGAACACGCTCTCATGACTGGATCGCAGTGTAACGTCATCAACCACTGGCATATCCCATTGATTAAACTCAATGCCAATATCTTTCTCTATCCAAGGAAAGCTATTCTCTTGCCCGATAGCGATCAATACATCATCACATTCGATGGTGACATCAGGCTCCCCTGTCGGTACTAATGATCGTCTGCCACTCTTATCGTATTCCGCTTTAACAAGCTCAAATTGCAACCCCACCAACTTACCACCGTCTAAAATACAGGATTTTGGTACGTGATAATTCAGAATGGGGATATCTTCCATCAACGCATCATCTTTTTCCCAAGGGGATGCCTTCATTTCGTCAAAACCACTACGAACAACAACCTTCACATCCTCTCCGCCTAAGCGGCGGGCCGTGCGGCAACAATCCATAGCGGTATTTCCGCCCCCTAACACAATAACTCTTTTTCCAATGCTGTCGACGTGTTCAAATGTCACATTCGCCAGCCACTCAATTCCCGTGTGTATATTGGCTGAAGCCTCCGCACGGCCCGGTATCTCAAGGCCCCGCCCTCTAGGCGCGCCGGTACCAACAAAAACGGCATCGTAGTTTTTATCCAGCATCGACTTCATAGAAGTAATTTCTGAATTAAAGTGTGTGACAACACCTTGCTTCAAAATAAAGCCCACCTCCTCATCGATAACCGATTCAGGTAATCGAAAAGACGGGATTTGTGACAGCATCATACCGCCGCCTTTTTTCCCTGAATCATAAACAACAACCTCATAACCCAATAAAGAAAGGTCACGAGCAACGGTTAGAGATGCAGGACCAGCACCAATACAAGCAATGCGCTTACCGTTACTAGCGTCCGCTGTTGGCAATACCAATGTCATATCGCCTTTGTTATCAGCAGTCACTCGTTTTAATCGGCAAATAGCAACGGGTTCTTCTTCCGTTCGCCCCCGACGACAAGCAGGTTCACAAGGTCGATCGCAGGTTCGGCCCAAAATGCCCGGAAACACATTCGACTGCCAATTAACCATATAGGCATCGGTATAACGTTTTTGAGCAATTAAGCGAATATATTCGGGAACAGGAGTATGGGCTGGACATGCCCACTGGCAATCCACTATTTGATGATAATAACTAGGGTTTGAAGTATCTGTAGGTTTCACTTTTTACAACCACAAGGTCAGGTGACGAGGCGCCTCAATGGTTACATGCTACATGCGACAAAAGAGATCATCTCCTTTAGAAGTAGTAGCTTTTGGCCATTTCTAACCCAAAAAATGAAAAGAGGGTTAAACCTACTCCATTCTTGATGCCAACACAGTTTACAGCGTATACACATCATCATCCTTCCATCTTATCCACTTTTATCTTGTATTGGCTAGTACATAACCCTATATAGTTGCATGAAGTTAAAGATTTGTTACGAATTAACAATACGCTATATCAAACTCTGACCATCGATTCCTAACACCTAATCCAAGTAAAGCCCCAACAGCGTGAATATGTCACATTAATTTAGTCAGAATTATCCACTCCATACATCAACAACTGTCACTATAATAAGTAGCTAAATCATTGGCATGGCACGCAGCCAAAGCTAGTATAGTACTAGCATTAATGATCGTAAAAATACGGCGATAACAGGAGAGACAATCATGGGTGATATTGGAAACGAGCATCATATAAGAATAGAAACCGATTCCAGCACCTTCGGCGTTGATGGAGAGCTTTTGCTTGAATCCATCGCTGGTCAAGAAGCGATCTCAAAACTCTTTAATTTCGACCTAAAGGTCCTCTGTCAAGATCTCAACATTGACCCAACAGGCATTGTTGGCAAACGCATCAGTTTCTCTATTACTTTTCCAGAAGAAGATAAAACCCGTTATTTTAATGGTTATGTCAAACGCATGCAGGCCGGCAATGTACTTGGTACCACCGCAGGATCAGCCGCCGATGGACAACTTCGCCGTTATGAACTCCAAATAGTCCCCTGGTTTTGGTTTCTCTCTCAAAATAAGAAAAGCCGTATTTTTCAAGAGATGAGTGTTGTGGACATTATTGATGAAGTATTGGCAGAGCACGCCGCCATTTCTGATCAAGACTACGCCACAAATTTTGTTGGCCAATACGAAGTCCGCAACTATTGCTCACAATACCAAGAATCCGATTTCGATTTCCTTAGCCGTATCATGGAAGACGAAGGGATATTCTATTATTTTCGCCATGAGGATGGTGAAGGCAAACATGTGATGATGTTAAGTGATCACGATGGTGCCTACCGATTTAACCCAGCAACAACTGGAGGCGATGACAGCGAACACGAAATTCCTTATGTACAAGGTAGCGGCCCCGGAGAACAAATCACACACTGGGCTCATCGCTACGATATGCGGACAGGTGGTGTATTGTTACACGACTACGACTACGCTCTTGCCAGTGCATCAGCCAGCCCTATCGCCTCCCCAACCCCAACGTTATTAGCAGACAAGTACCCAATGGTCTCAGAATACAGCCAATATGAGTATCCAGGAAAGTACCGAAATAGCGGTGAGAAAACTGCCCTGACAGGCATTCGCGCTGAAGAGAACGAAGTGTCTTATGACACGGTAACGGGTCAAAGCGACAACCGAAGCCTTCACCCCTGTGGTAAGTTCACGCTATCGGGGCACGATGCAACAGGTGAAGCTGCCGATGACTATCAAAGTGGTTATGTGATCACATCAGTAAGTCATTACGCCGTTGACACCAGCTACATGACCAATAGCGAAACCACCCTTGGATTACAAGCAGCTACCGCTATCAATAAAATCGCCTCAGTTGCCATGGCTCGCAACGCTAGCAGTGATGCGTTAACCGATGTTATGCGCTCCCTAGCAGAAGCCCTAGCAACACCCGCTGAGCCAGAAGAAGAGAATGCGGCAACAGCTCGCTACAACAACACCTTCGAAGCAATCCCAACAACGGTGATATTTCGCCCTAATCGAAACACCCCTAAACCATTAGTAAATGGCCCTCAAACAGCCGTTGTTACCGGCGCAGGTGAAATCGATACCGATGAACAAGGTCGCGTTAAGGTGAAATTCCACTGGGAAGACGCCGACCGTGTCGGTGAAACCTGGGTACGTGTATCACAGTACTGGGCAGGCAAAAAATGGGGCGCGCAATATATCCCTCACGTTGGTCAAGAAGTGCTTGTTAGCTTTTTACAAGGTGACCCAGATTTACCCGTTATCACAGGGCGTGTTTACAATAACCATCAAGCAACACCACTGGAACTACCAGGCGAAAAGACCAAGAGTATCATGCGTGATTACGGTCAAAATGAGTTTGTAATGGAGGGCAAAGCCGACGTTCAAAGCATTTCTCTTTGGCAGGCTTGTGAAAACGAGCTTTGGATGGAAGGCAAACCTGGCGAAGAAGTTATTAGCATTAAACAAAAATGTAAGAATGAAATATTCTTAAAAGCAGAGGACCCCATTATTACCCTTGAACAGGAATGTGGTAACGAAGTTACGTTAGCTAACAACGGAGGTTCACCAGAGATCTATTTGTCCCAAGAATGTGGCAACCTTATATCTATGGAGAAAGACGGCGCCCGTATCACTATTGATAATAATAGCCAAAATAAAATTGTGATGGATGAAGCAGCCAAATCCATTACTATTGAGGCACAACAGAACAAGGCAAAGATAGTTCTTGGTGGCGCTAAAGGTATCGACCAAAGCTTTAGTGGTGATTGGCATGAGTGCACCTATGCCTGGAAAATAACCACTAACAGCGGTGGCCAAGAAGATGCCTACCTGGGTATTAAAAACAGCAACATGGTAGGAATCGATACCTCACAACACGCCTCTTACAGCGAGAGCAAGAATCTCGTTGACCGCCTTCGAAAAGTCACAGGCTCACTAAAATACGAGGCGACTGAGCTTATTTCCAACAAAGCCGGGGATGATTGCACAACCGAGCTAGATGGAGCAGGTTTTGAAGTAAAAGTAGGAGCCACTGCAATAAAGGCCAGTGCCGATGGCGATATTGCTCTAGAAACAAAGAAAAAAATCTTACTAAAAGCCAAATCATGCACCCGTATAGAGTCCGGTGAAGTTGTCATAAAAGCAAAAACCATTGACTTAACAAAAGCAAAGATCAAACATAAAAGCTTCGAAGTAAAATAAGAGACCATGAAACGAATGAATGAAAACGTAATGGGCACGATAGCTATCATTGTCGGTTTTTTGTTCCTATTTTATATCAACAAGTGGGATCTGGTGGACATGACGGGGCTTGCAAAAAAAAGCGCCGTTGAAGGCATGCCTTCGCTTGCCGAATCAATGTCGATGACTCTCGACGCCGGCCGTACCGATATACGCCAAGGGGAGCTGCTTCGTAAAACAAAACATTACGAATTAACGGTATTACCCGACCTCAATCGCATCTCGGTAAGTTTCAACCAACAACTGGGCATCTACTTGTTAGATAAGAAAGACCCAAGGAAGGCAAACCGCCCACAGAATCTTAATACCGCTAACTTTACGGCCCCCGCTCTTAATAAAATCTTCCTTGAGCACCTTGCAACCAACGACAAATCTGCAAAACGCCTAACGCTCAATCCAGACGTAGAACAATCCCTGATAGCATTTTTTGACGCCTTAGGCGGGCGAAAACTCACCAGCTTTTCACTAAGAAATGATACTTTACACGTTGTATTTGAATACCGAGGTTATCTTCCTCTTTCTCTGATTCAAGAAGCCACCCCCTTAATCGTCAATTTTGCTGATGCAATAACTAAAAAAACACCCTTATGAGCGAGACTCAATAACCCATGGTCATGGAAATCATCAACGACACACCGTTTACATTTGCGCCCTTTGCTGGACGCATTTATTATCCGGGCCACTCATTGTCATTGGTGGTCAAAGCCACATTTGACATGCACCACGAACAATTACCCAGTATTGTCGAAGAGCAACTATACCCAACCGGGGACGAGTTTTACCCAGGTGATGATGATGGTATCGGCAGCGTCTATTATGAATCTGATTACGCATTTGCCAAAACATCCTCAGATAGATTCCTTATCGGACACTGCCAAGGGCAGGACCCAGCTCGCGCTCGAAAAGTTGAGTTTACCGTTGGATCATTAACAAAACCACTCATCGTACTGGGTGACAGACACTGGCAGAGCACCACAAAATATAGCGACCCAGAACCCTTTACCAAGATACCTCTTCGCTATGAAAACAGTATTGGTGGTGACGCTCATCCAGAAAACCCCCTAGGAAAAGGCGTTGAAAAAGATAGTCGCTCTGCTGGTTACCCGCTGCCAAATATAGAATATGGCGACCAGTCAATGACATCATCTCAAAGCCGCCCTCCACTGGCAGGTTTTGGCCCCATTAATAGAAATTGGCAATCTCGCGCAAAGAAACAAGGCACCTACGATAAATCCTACGTAAAAAAGCGCTGGCCCTGGTTTCCAGAGGACTTTGATTGGAGCTTTTTTAACGCCGCCCCTCTTGATCAGCAAACCAAAGAGTTTTTAACCGGTGATGAAAGCATTAACATCAGTAACATGCACCCAATTGAGGCCAATTATTCAAGCCAACTTCCGGGGTTACGAGTACGTTGTTTTCTAAACCGTAAAACCGACATCTCAACAAAAACGTATATAGAAAACGATCTAGCAATCGAGCAATTCCACGAAGTCGGTATGAACCTTGATACCCTCTGGGTCAACATGGACACCGAACAGATGGTGCTTGCATGGCGAGGCTGGCTAGAGGTCAGTGGCGAAGATTACCCCGAGTTCAGCCACTGCTTTATTTTCTCAGAACCCTTATCAACCGCCACAGAGCTGCCCGTTGTACACGAACGTTTTCTAGAGTGGGTTGAGAAGCTAAAAGATGATGAGGAAGAAGAGGAAACAGAAGATAACGTTCGCTTATCGCCCGAAGAACTAGACAAAATTGTTAAAAATGATCTCGCTCAAGCTAAACAAGAAATGCGCGCCCACCTAATTGGTCTGGGTGTTGAGCCCAAAGATGCCGACAAAGCGTTTAAAAATGCAGAAGCCGCCGAACAGGAACGTATCGCCAAACTCGAAGTACCGCTGGTCTGGAATAGAGACGCAGTGCAACTTCTAATAGACCAAGATAAACCGCTTGACGAACTCCCCTTAGCTGAACTTGATTTATCCTTTATGAATTTTAATGGTGTATCAATCATCGGCACAGATTTAACAAAAACAAATCTAACAGGGGCCATTCTATCCGGTTGTGATCTCAGTGGCAGCCTGCTAACCCAAGCCAATCTTACAGAGGCTCAATGTGTTGAGTCCCTTTTTATTGAAGCGGATTTATTTAAAGCTAACTTATCTCAAGCCATGCTTAACAAGGCAAATTTAACGGGTGCGTTTTGTGACGAAGCAATATTTGACCACGCTATTGGTGAAGCCATCACCATGGCTGATGCCAGTGCGGTAAAAGCATCCCTGAAGCAATTTAACGCTCAAGGTTCCGATTTGAATGGCACAGACTTCTCCAGCAGCCATGTGTCTGAAGCCAACTTCAGCCAGTGTAATTTACAAGAAGCTTCGTTTTCAGAATGCGTCGGAGGCAACACCAACTTTGAACTATCCGACTTATCAGCATTAAAGGCATCTGGTGCAAATTTCTCTCCAGGAAGCTGTTTTGTTGAATGTTTAGCTAACGAATCCATTTGGGACGAAGCGAACCTTTCAGGTTGTGATGTCCGCTACAGCCAGTTTGAACGAGCCAATTTTATGGCTGCACAATTACAACAAACAGACCTATCGGCAACCAATGCCAAATTTGCCAAATTTGCCGGAGCCAATTTAACGCAAGCCAAAGTTGTATTAACCAACCTTTTTGAAGCAACTCTCGATAACACCATACTGGATCACACTGACTTTCGCGGTTCCAATATGTACGGCGCAGAATTGTTAAATGCCAAAATCAATAAAGCCAATTTCGAGCAAACCAATTTACGGATGACAAAACTTGCTGTCGGAGGATTAATGCATGAGCAATAATGCAACGCCAGATGCCATCACCCCAGAAATGGAAGCAATAGCATTATTACAAAATACCGATAAAGTGCTCGCCCAACTCCGAGCCGGTAAAGAAATCGAACGAGGCCGTCTTTCAGGCTTAGCCCTCAAAGGTGCAGATTTTAGCAAAAAAGTCATTAAATCCAGTCGCTGGAACAACTGTGATCTTGAACGTTGTGATTTTTCTGAGTTAGACGCCCCCCTTAGTAACTTCAATAACATGCTACTGGCAAAGACCTGCTGGACCAAAGCCAATCTAGAAGGCCTAACCTGCACTCAAAGCCACGGGCAGGAAAGTGATTTTAACCAAGCAAATTTATCAGATACAACTATTCGTGGTGCCAGTGAATGGTTAGTAGACGCCGCACTATGCGACGAGCTGCTCAGTGAGCTGGATGTAGAAGATGATCTATTAACACTACTTAAAGAAAAAGGCATAAAAGGCCGTCGAACCTTACGTTCCAACTTTGCGGATAGTAATTTCTCAGCGATAACCGCTACCGGTTTGAATCTCACCTTTGTCTCTGCTGAAAAAACTCGCTGGACCGGTGCTAACATTACCGCCGGACTATTTCACGATGTAATACTTGATGAGGCAACATTTACCAACGCCGTACTCACTAACACTCGCTTTGTCGACAGCACACTAACAAATGCTAGCTTTTCAACATCACAACTTACCGCGGTTGCCTTCGAGAATTGTACCATTGAAAACTGTGATTTTTCCGAAGCCAATTTTGAAAAAGTCAGCTTTATCGGATGTATCATTAACGATAACAATAAACTACCTAGCACATTAGCAGGTTGTACCTTTGATCGTTGTGACTTATCCGAGATGTCATTAGAACATCGAAATTTAGAAGAAAGTGCTTTTTTACAAAGCACGTTACGTAACGCATCGTTTGTTGGCTCATCCCTTACTGGCGTATTACTGCAAGAATGCGAGTTGCCACAAGCCCTATTCTCTAACCTAACACTCGATACCATTGATTTTTCAGGTACAGATCTATCCGGCAGCCAGTTTAACAACTGTCAATTGACCGATGTTGATTTCAGCTTATCCGACATATCTCAAGCCTCCTTTAACGCCGCACAGATAATGGACACAAGCTTTAGCCAAGCCATCATTAAGGGAGCTCAATTCCCGAATGCTCAGCTGGAAGGTTGTGACTTTAGCGGAGCAGACACTGATAATATCAACCTATCAGAAGCATCCATTGTTGGCTCAGACTGGGAAGGCACCGACTTTCGCTCCGTTCAACTGCAAAAAACACGCTTTAACCTCTGTAATATGGCAAAGTGTGAATTTTCCACACTGAATATGTCCCATTGTTCTTTTGACGACTCAGACCTTTCTGGGGCAAA
>CAJXZM010000012.1 GCA_913063125.1 uncultured Gammaproteobacteria bacterium
GCACTAAAAAATGGCCCATTGGGACATGTTGTTGTTTTTACCAGCTCATCCATCGTCATTGAGCGAGCAGCATACACATTCACTATAACCATCATCAATGCCATGATTAAAACTATTTGCCTATGGCTTATCTTCTATTTAGTGCTAAAGCACATGCTTGCCAAGCCACTTGGAAAACTTACAGAGAAAATCAATCAACTTAATCCCGACATCAATACAGGCGACCTCGAAAGCGAGGTCGAACTTACGGATTTCGACGACCAAACCATAAAGCAAAAAAATGAACTCGGACACCTTATTCAAAGCTTTTTCTCTATGCAAGATGCCCTAAAAGAAAAAAACAATGCCATTGTAAACTATCAGCAACATCTGGAAGAAATGGTAAATAAGCGCACAGAAGCCATAAGACGCCTAAATGATCAACTAACAACCGTCTCGCAAGCAAAAACTGATTTCCTGGCCAACATGAGCCACGAAATCAGAACACCAATGAACGGTGTATTTGGTATTGCCGAGCTACTTAAAGATACCAATCTTGATGACAATCAACATGAATACGTCCAAACCATACAAAATTCCTGCCAAGCACTCATTACCGTTATAAATGACATATTAGATTTCTCAAAAATAGAATCTGGCAATCTCGATTTAGAGAATATCCCTTTCAATTTGGAACAGTTGATTTTTGAATGCGGGTCTATATTTGCGCTAAAAGCTAGCGATCAAAACCTTAAATTCACAATAACAATTGAAAAAAACACGCCAACTGAAATTTATGGGGATCCGACACGCATACGTCAAATCATATTAAATTTATTAGGCAATGCATTTAAATTCACCGACGCTGGCGCCATTGGTATTAGAGTAAGAAAAAGCATCTTGGACAATAAAAACAATGCACTGAGAATTGAAATTAAAGATACAGGAATAGGCATTCCTGATGAGGCTCAAAATAAATTATTCAAAACATTCTCTCAAGCTGACAGCTCTACGACACGAAAATATGGCGGCACGGGACTTGGGCTCGCTATAAGCAAGAAGTTAGTAACGCTAATGGGTGGAGATATCGGCATTGAAAGCCAGCCCGGCCTAGGTTCGGTATTCTGGTTCTCTATCGCATTAAATGAAGCCTCTCTACTACCAATGAAAAGCAGCATAGAAGCACTTATTAACAAGAAATCAATTACTCTTTCTTTTGAGGACGCAGAGCTGGAGAAAATCACCAAAGAAACGATTTCTCTTTACGAGGCAGACATTAAAAGCATGGATTTAGTTGCACTACGCAACTTAACAAGCGAGTCGACGTTGCCAACCAATAAGCCAAACATTCTTGTTATTGATGAAGGTTTGCTCTCAGAAAACCTCATCAAAAAGATGACTAACAACAAGTCCATTGCCGACAGCCTGCTAATATATTGTCACAGTCTTGACACAGCATCAAGACTAAGCAAGTTATCCCTTTCAATGCCTCACAGGGTAATACAACCTCCTCTCAGCGGGTACGCCATCAAGCAAGGACTAACATCACTTTTAAGCAATGCCAAAAACAAAAAACACATCAAGACGGACGTATCTACTGTTCATTTAAACGTGCTGGTGGCAGAAGACAACCCTGTAAACCAAATTGTAATGAAAGGTGCCCTTAAAAAGCTAGGGATTTTTCCAGATGTAAAAAACAACGGTTTAGAAGCGTTACATCAATATACTGTTAGTGAAAAGCCGTACGACCTTATTCTTATGGATTGCGAAATGCCAGAGTTAGATGGGTGGAATTCTTCACAAAAAATAAGAAACATTGAAAAGCCGGCCCCACACCTTAACAAATTAATCATCATCGCTGTTTCTGCACATGCTATCGAGTCACAAAAACAAAAAGCTTTTGACTATGGCATGGATGACTTCCTAACAAAACCGTTCTCTCAAGCAGAACTAAAGGCAATATTAAAGAAGCATAAAATTCTTGAGTGAGCATACACATACCTAAATACAAAACTGTCATCCATAAACTTACAATCCCTTTACACAAGCCCCCCACTTCTCATAATCCGTATTCTCTCCTTCATATACTTCGAATCCAGCAAAAAACCACCCTTCATCGACCAAAGGTTTTATCCACTTTAATTCTGCCGTCAGAAAGAATTCCTCTCCCGTTGAAAACCGAACACACAAGTCCATCACAGTCCCCTCAGCGATACATTCACTAACATATAACTTCATCCCTAACTTCGAGAGGTCCACTGTCTCGCAACTTATAATCTTATCGATGTACTCGCCGTCTGCATTTTGCATCGTCAGCTCAATCAATACATCTTCCCGCTTTGCTTTGCGTCTTACTAAACGCTTATCATCTTCATTGTCACTCATAATATTACCTGTGTTCTTTTTGTATATTTCGTACAACCTTCTCTAGGGCGCTACTAAACTTCAAGCCGTTATCTACAATACTAATTTCACCCGATGCAACAGCATTGACTAGTCGTAAACGATCAAGCTCCAATTTTTTAATTCCTAACCGATTAACGAAAATGTACTTGCTACCTCCCTTAACAACAACAGCAAGTTTAAGGCGCACATCCACATCGTGTGATACATCAAAAGCACCAGGAACAACAACAATCCACCCACTCACCTGCAAATCATTCAAAGCCCTTGTGGCTGCCTGCAGTTCATCTTCTGAAGGCTCCATCACTGGTTCAATATGTTCCTCCACAACAAATTCGTCAGCAACAAGCTCTGGCGATGCTGGTGGGAATTCAACACTACTCGTAAGAGCACCGAGTATTACATTTTCAACAGCGTTATCATTTTCTTGAACATCACTTCCATTTAATTGAACGCAACTCTCATCATTTGACAAACTGCCTTTTGGAACGCTTTCAACCGTATTTTCATACTTATCCTCACTCTCAACCACTTTTTCTGGAAAAACAGTCTTGGCGGTAAGAGATAGGTCATGAAATGCATGATCGAGAAAATCATCAACCCACAACCCTTTACCAATTATTTTCAGCGTGCCT
This sequence comes from uncultured Gammaproteobacteria bacterium, assembly GCA_913063125.1. Taxonomy (GTDB): domain Bacteria; phylum Pseudomonadota; class Gammaproteobacteria; order Pseudomonadales; family Ketobacteraceae; genus 42-54-T18. The sequence continues at coordinate 3,018 of CAJXZM010000012.1, forward strand.
TGAGAAAAACCCATTTCCAGTTCTTTTCGTGTTTTTTTTACAAACTTTCGACCTGACTGATTAATAAATATCCAAGGTGCTTCCCCCTCCGATTTAACCGTCAATCGGCACGCTTCTATTGTATCTCGACCCGTCACTATCCGTACCCAATCACCAACAGCAAGATTTCCAAGCGAGCTGCGCTCTCCACTTATTGTAACCTTCCTTTCATAGACATCGACCACATCCGATACCAAATGGAGGGGGGTAAACTTTTTGGACTCAGGTATCGCTCCCGCAACCAGCGCCGTGGCAATTAGCTCAAATGGCTCCACTGCATCTTCTGGCGACCTACCCTGAATACAACCTGCAATTAACAACTTCACTGATTTCATCATGGTTGGCAAGAACCGCTGGTACTTCTCTATACTATTTGCATCCGCACACGAACTATAAAATGCCCCCATGGACTCCGTTAACCCTACTGCTCGCTTCCAACGCCCCCCCTGGTCACCATCTTCAATAGAAATTGTACGTAAAACACTACGCCAAACGTCAACAACGAAACCCGTCATCAAATCAGGTTGATCAGTACCGGCAAAATACTTATTAATAAGTCCTACAACTCTGGCTTCAGCAACAACTTTCTTGTTTTTACTGGATTCTGAGCGAACAACCTTATCCTGAACCAACTCTAAGCGCTGCTGATTTCCAGCAAACCAAGTTTGCGCATCGATACACACCGTATTTACAACACCAATGTCAGCTTCGTATTTGGAAACAATTTCTTCAACAAACCCCGCCAAGGCTATTCTCGAAGGATCATCAGCGCCACTTGTTGTTGGTGATGATATTAGCGTTAGTGTTAGGTTGTTTAGGAATTTTCTCGCTATATTTCTTGGAGAAAACAGAAATGACAAGTCCTGAGTAATTAGTTTTAATACTGGGATCTTTGTTTTTACGATGAGCTCCCAAGCTTCACTGTCGAAGCTTCCTTTCTCAAGCATCTCATCAAACATTGCGTCAACTAAGTTTACTGTCCCAAGATCAAGGCGGGATATAGGGCTTTCTTCGTGACTTGAGTAATACCGGTGAATAACAGTCTTTAGACTTGCCTTGGTATACGGCGAATCTTTAATAACATGCTGTAACTCAGACAAACAAGACATAAACGATTTCTGCATTGCTGAGCTACGCTGAACAGCAACATTAAACTGGGAGAAATCAGCACTAGATACGTGGCGCTCCAATAAATCAACAACCACACGAGCGCCTAGTTTAAGGGGAATATTTTTTTCTGCGATCATCTTGGCCAATCACCTAAATTTCGCCACCACCTCTCCCTTTTTAAAAACAATCAATTCACCTTTATTCATTATATTCCACTCTTCATTTGTAGTAAGTGGAAGCGTTGCTACGACTGAAACAACATCATTGGGTGTAGTTTCATCTTTGAAATTTATTTGTACATCATCGTCTTTTAGCTCTGCCACACCAAACGGAGCCCTACGAGTTATCCAGCATAGTTTTGTTGAGCAATAACAGTACAAATAGTTAGAATCACTCATCAGCACATTAAAAATACCATGTTCAGAAATCTCATTTAAGATTTCGTGCATTTTACTAAACAGTGCAGCTTGGCCTTTCGGACGCTTAACATACGTTTCTTTTAACTGATCCAATAAATAGCATAGCGCAAATTCACTATCCGTTGAGCCTACAGGGCGATAATGTATAAGCTCTTTCTTTTTAATCGCTTTTAATTGACCGTTATGGGCGTATACCCACGGTAACCCCCACAATTCACGAGTAAATGGGTGCGTATTCTCTAAAGCCACCCGGCCAGAATTGGCTTGACGTATATGACTAACAACCACATTGCTTTTTATCGGGTAATTTCTAACGAATCTAGCAATTTCCGAATCTGAACTAGCATCAACGTCCTTAAATTCTCTCACGCCCTTGCCTTCGAAAAAAGCTATTCCCCAACCATCCTTATGAGGGCCCGTACACCCCCCCCTCTGCATTAACCCTGAAAAGCTAAAGCAAATATCTGTCGGCACATTCGCACTCATGCCAAGCAATTCACACATAATCAGCTCCCAATATTACCACCTCCGCCAACCTAGAGCGGAACTTAAAACCTATTCATTCCATTAATGGTGACATTATCTGCTTAGGCATATGCCCCTCGATACTTTTTGCAATTTGTGCCAACTGCCTTCGCTTTTTAGCAACACCAAAAACATTATTATAACGAGAAACAAAGGAGAATAGGGCCATATGAAGATCTGCACCAGTTCTTGGCAACACATGAAGATGCACGTGGGGCACATGCTGGTTCGCTTCAGGCCCATCGTTAATAAAAAAATTGTGCGATTTACACTGAAGTTCAGATTCCGTTTGAGCTTTAGCCACAGCAGCCCCGAGCTCAAACAGATGAAAACGCATTTGCGAAGATAACTGTTGAATCGAGACATGGTGCTCTTTTGGTATAACAAGGACGTGCCCCGGACGCATGGGGTACAAATCCATAAAAGCTAACGAGAATTCATCTTCATACACGGTAGTTACCGGTAATTCTCCTCGAAGTATTTTGCAGAATATACAGGTAGCAGACATCAAAACTCACTTCATTGAGTAACAGGATAAGAAGGCATGAAGTGTAAGTGCATTATCTAAGGCCGTCCACTACTCCTCGGGGCTATCCAGTTGAAACTCATCATTTACAAAGGGATCTTTTTTATCATCTTCCGTGTTTGAGTTATCCGAAATCGCATCTTCTTGCTCGCTTAACATGACATCTAACTCATCAAGGCCATCAAGAGCATCATCCATCTCATCATCAAGCTCATCAAACTCATCATCAATCTCTATAAATTCATCATCATCCAGTTCCATAGGGGCCGCTGTATTTACATAAGCGTTATCTTCCTCCTCCGTAGGTTGAGGCTCCAGGGTCTCCGGGGCAGCTACAGGCTTTTGAGGCTGAATTTGGGTAACCGTTAACTCTTCTGTAGCAGCTATGTCGTCTGATGGTCTCATGATGGTTTGTTCCTCCCCATCGCCACCCGTTACCACTGGTGCAGTTACCGCTGGAGGCGCGGATCTTCTCGCCTCAGCCCTGGCGTGCTGAGCTTGCATTATATTTTGCTCTTCGGCTAAGTCCGTTGCATCCTGAGTATTAGTCATTTTCCTATACAAGAAAAATCCGCCCCCTAACAACAGCAAATTGGACAATAAGAAAGCCCCTCCTAACACTAGAATATCAAGCTCTTCTTCTGGCTCGTCAGCCGCTCCCTCATCTCCGCTTGTCGCCATCTCTTCACTAGCTATCTCGACTTTAGCAGCAAGCTCATCCATCGGCACTTCAATAATATCAGGTACGGGAACTTCAGGAACAACATCACCTATAAGTTCAGGTTCTTCAATCTCTTCAATCTCTTCATCTATACTTAGGTCAACGTCAAGCATTTCATCAGTCAACTCATCATCTACAAAACTCATATCATCCGTTAAACCCGTATCGGTATGATCAATGCGATAAGGTCCTTGAACAAGTTCAAAGGGCTTGCCATTAACCGATGTACCATTAACTTTAACTAGAACCTTATACTTACCAAGCCCACCAAAAGCAGGAACTCCCAATTGCCAGACCTCACCACCTATTGGCTCCGCGGTACTTACTTGTTTTTCTCCACTAGGCGCTTGTATTTGGGCCAATATTTCTAATTTTTTTGTATCTATCAAAGCTACTTTGGGGGTAATCGTTAGAAAATGTTCAGTCTCCACCTCACTGCCGGTAGAAGTGATATCTACATCTAAAACATCTGTGTGCACTGTCATCTGATGCGTACGCTTACGTCTAAAGGTTTTTCCATCTACCAATATATTAAACTCATGCTTACCATCAGTTAGTGTACGGCCTAGCTTGGCCGAATACACGCCATCCTTGGGAAGGATAGGTTCGCCTTTTTTATTTTTAGACAGCGCTCCTTCAAAAACATCCCCTGCACTCGTATGCTGACTAAACGTAATATCCATGAGTTTAAGAAAATCAGGGCTAGTTAGCGCTCTGCCTTGCTCACTCAGGTACATGCGCATGGTCACTCGCTCACCCTCAATTACATTATCTGGTAACCCTTTAACAATAAGATTAAGGTTGCTCACCACGGTAACCCTATTGCCTTTACCTGTATCAGATTCAAGTTTCCACTTACCTGACCTTGGCGCTTGAACCGTTATCAAGTCGTAACGTTTATCATTAAACCAATTAATACTTTTTCCTGGACGTTTATAGCTGTATTTCTTCCCCCTAGGATCAATCAATTTTGTTACTGGGCTCCCAAGCTTGCGGAATATTAATGCAGTAAATTCATTTACCGTTTTATCAATATCAAACTCGTTGCCTTCTAATGGCACCTGCTCTGGTGCATTAGCCTTATCTGATGCCTCAACAAAAATCTCTAGCAGCTCATTTGCATCTCGCGCAATGGAGAAACTCCCTCCCGTATCGACCCCCAGAGTTCGCAAAAAATCCAAATCAGCATTTTCAGACAGTGCAACGCTGTGAATTTTAAATCCTGCCCGCCTGAGGGATGGCACTACTTGAGTAAGGATCCTTTGTTTTTCTTTTTCGCTCTTCGCACGACTCTTTGAAATATCCACCTTGCCATCCGATAGCAGCACAATGGTCTTTTCCCAATCAGGGTCCGACTCCGTTTGATTGAGAGAGGCTTTTTCTAACGCCAGCCCGATATTGGTATATAACGCAACAGAGTTAATAAGCTCAGTTTGCTTCAAAGCTTCTTTCCGCCACTCAGGGGTAACGTCTTTATGAGGCACCAACATGTTCACATACTGACCAAATGTCCAAACACCAAATCGATCACCCTCCTTCGCGAGGTTTAGCATCAGTTTAACGGCAGGAATTCGTAAATTACCAGGATCAGTCTTTTTCATACTTCCGGATATATCAATAACAACACGCATATCCGTTTTTGCAGGGGCAGCATATAGGTCGACCGAAACGGTCAAACAAAAGGCTAAAAAAACCGCTGTAGATATAAATGCAAACCGCAGCCGCGAGCGCAGAAACGATTGCACTCGCAAAAACACCACAACCAAATAGAATCTGGCAATAATTGAGCCAAATAGATTATTCGCCATACAACCCTACATAAAAAATGAATTAGTTTTACCATCCTCCCTTATGTATAGCAGATTTAACTCTGGTTTCCTTATTTTGGCTTAGAAATATCAGGTAACCAATTGATTCTTATTGATCTAAGAGGCGAAAACTAAGAGAGTTGGCGACCAAAAACTAACGGTGCTTCTTATTCAATAGGTGCTCTGCCGTCAGCAGTAACACAACAACCATCAACGAAACAGATAGTGGAAACAGCGCCCTATACATTGCTACATCTTCAGCCCCTCTTTGCAAGGTGGCATCAAAAACGCCTACAAATAATGCCGGTGCCAACCTGGGCTCTCCGACGCTAACCGCCCATGGGGTAAGCAGCAACGCTAATAACACGCCAACAACGACTTTTCTTACAACCACAAAGTTTAACAGGCTTAACGCTCGCCATACCGTTCCAACAACACCAAAAGTTGCGAGAATGTAAACTAACCAAGCTACAAGGTACTCTGTTTCTGTTAGCATTTTTTTCCCATCCTCATTTAACATTCTACCCAATGAACAATGTGCTCTTCCCAATCGACTTCTGCTACTTGGTTATCTGGTATTACTCGTCCCTGGATAGACACTCCGGCTTCAAAAACACTTTCTTTTCGTCCCGAAACCAAAGGGTGCCACGCGTCCAACCCCCTCCCTTCTGACAAGCGCCGATACGCACAACTATAAGGTAGCCAATGAAATTCTGGGATATCTTTTAGTTCTAATTTAACGCAATCAGGAACCCTTATACTTCGATTGGGATAATCCGTACAAGAACAGGTTGATTGCTCGAGTAAATGGCATACAAGTTCTGTGTAATAAACCTCCCCCGTATCTTCATCTTCCAGTTTTTGCAAACAACACAGAGCACAGCCATCACATAGAGACTCCCATTCATTAGGTGTCATATCGGATAATTGTTTGCGCTCCCAAAATGCTTTCATTTCTAGTTTCCCGGCTGATACAGATCTAACATATAGTCTTCTTTTGTCGGCGGTAACTGCAGGTAAAACCCTTTACTTTCAAGCTCAGAAATCACTTTCTCGACATCAGCGGATACCAATGGCTTCTCTTTGCGAAGCAACAAATCCATAGCATGGCGTGGCGTACCAAACCGCTCCAACAACAACTCAGGAACACCTTCAAACATTGTGTTCTTTGAGGTTGTTTTAGGTACATACAAATACATACCCTCCAATTTACTACTCTTAAATACAGAGCACATGATCATATTATTAACCTTTACATACAGTTACACTTAGCCGTTTTCCAGCTGATAGGCAAGAAATACAGCATTTAGATCTTTTACCAACACATCATAGCGCCAGCCCGTCAGCTCTTTCGGTATTTCAGTACCACTCAATTTTGCCTTGGCATAACGTTCCAATAATTTTCTGCTCGCGAGCCTTTCAGTTGGCATATCTACCGCTTCAGCCGCTTTTTCAGCAACATCCTTCATCTGTTTCGCTAGTGCTTTATGAGCACGGTTAAAGGGCTTATCCAATTGCTTAGGATAAGAAGCTTTATCCTGAGAGCACGCATCGGAAACCAAATTGGCCAACACATCGCCAAAACGCTTAGCCTGACCATGAGAAACAGCCTCACACTGAGCAACAGCATATTGTGACTTGGGCATCTGCTCCGCAATTTCAAACAATGTGGCATCTTTAAGCACGTGCCCTTTGGGACGATTCTTTTCAATTGCCGTACGATCACGCCAGGCCACAACAGCCTTTAACACTGCAAGCTGCTGACTACTCAGCTTCCATGCGCTACCAACAGATTGGTACAAATTATCAAAATCAATACTAGCCGAATACTTATCCGTTAACGTTTGGCAATCTTCCGCTACCCACGACACACGCCCCAGTAACTCAAGCTTCTCTGTCAATTTCTGATACGCCACCAACAAATAGGCAACATCAAGTGCTGCATATTGTTTTTGATTGTCTGTTAATGGCCTTTGAAGCCAATTTGATCGTGTTTCATCTTTGGGCAAGTCGACATTTAGCAATATGCTCAGCAATTTTTGCAAGCTTGGCTGGCGCTCTAAGTTCAAATGAGCCGCTGCAATTTGGGTATCGAAAATCTTAGTAGGCACAGCCTGCCACAGAGTTTTAAACACTTCCAAGTCTTCTGAGCAGGAGTGAAGAACAATAGCATCAAGTTGCTCCCCATAAAACAAACATCGAAGGGGCTCTAATGTGCTAATCGCAAGCGGATCTACAAGATAGATACTATCTGGGCCTGCAACCTGTATCAATCCAACAATAGGGTAATATGTATCTGTTCGCATGAACTCCGTATCAACTGCCAACAACGGTTCGTTTTGCAAAGCTTCGACCATAGCAGCCAGTGACACATCGGAATCAACCCATGTATATTGGTATTCAGTATCCATAAAGGGTTTACCTAAAAGGGCCTACTTAAAACGACTGACTTAAAAACTAAGACACCGAGACAAGAGAAACCAAAATAAAAAATCAATCTAACAGTCGTCGACTGGAAAATGCCAAATGAAGCGTATTGCTATCAACGTATTCTAAATCGCCTCCCATAGGGACGCCGTGAGCAATCCTCGTAACCTTAACATTTTGGTTATGAGCAAGCTCCGCTAGAAAATGTGCTGTCGCTTCACCTTCCACCGTTGTGCCCGTTGCAAGCACCAATTCTTCGACCTCGCCCGTTTCCAAACGTTTTTTTAACACGCCAGCACCAATTTCATCAGGGCCAATGCCGTCAATCGGCGACAAATGCCCCATAAGTACAAAATATAGGCCTCTAAAGGAGCCTGACATTTCTATCGCCAACAGATCCGCTGGCCCCTCGACCACACACATCAAAGAACGATCGCGAATATCACTCTTACAAATTGTACAAAGAGGCTCTTCCGAAAAGATTCGACATTGATCACAATGCTGAATATTGTCAATGGCTGAAACCAAGTTATTCGCAATTCTCAATGCGCCCGCTTTATCGCGTTCCAATAGATGTAACGCCATACGTTGCGCTGACTTAGGTCCAACTCCTGGCAAAGCGGTTAAGGATTGAATTAGCTGTTCTAGTAAGGGGCTGAAAATCATAATATATACTTATCAAAAAGGCATTTTAAAGCCTTCAGGCATCGCAAAACCTGAAGACATGGTACTCATTTTCTCCTTATGATGCTCCTCTACCTTTCTTACCGCATCGTTCACTGCGGCTGCAATCAAATCTTCCAATATTTCTTTATTTTCCTTCATAAGAGAATCTTCAATCTGCACTTTTTTAACATCATGGCGGCCATTCATTATTATCGTTACCATGCCTGCCCCAGACTCACCGGTAACCTCTGCAGTTGCCAAGCCTTCTTGCATTTCTTGCATTTGCTCTTGAACTTTCTGAGCTTGCTTCATTAAATCGCCAAGCGGTTCTTTCATTAGTTTACCTATTTTATCTATGTACTTGATTTCATGTACTAATTCATTAATCGAGAGGTTTAATAGAGTCTTTATCTAAAACGCCATTAAAAGCATCAAACAGAAACATCACAAAAGGGTCACTGCGTAACGAAACTTCAGCATTTTCTAAGCGTTTTGCACGACGTTTAGCTGCCAAGGTATCAGGTGTATCTTTAGAAGGAACTTTAATCTCAAGCGTCAGTGTGATTTTTTCCGCCTTAGCATCCTCGATAGATTTTTGAAGCGCCTCTATATGATGCTCCCTAAAAAGCGATTCATGCCGAGGACCCAGAGACAGTGTCCACTGATTTCCATCTGTTGATTCTAACGCACAATTCCTTGCAAAGTTTAACACACTACCGTTTAACGTTAACGCCCCCAATAGATCAGCCCATACGTCACCGTATGGCTGACTCATAACACCTACCACCGGTGATGTAATAGGGCTTTCTGTAGGAGCCTTCATTGATGGCGTATTCGTTTTATTAGAAGCTTCACTAATTGGAATGACATTTGAGCCCGCTGAAGCAGCAATTGACAGCTTCGGCTTCTCGATTGAAGCAGGTAGTTGCTGAGCAACTTCGGCGACGACTGACTGAACAGCAGGGACGTGATCCGCTGACACAGCAGCCTGGCCAACACTCAGCCTTTGGTTTGAGTCTGCATGGGCAGGATGCCTCCCCTTACTTTCAAGAGCCGCTCGTGCTTGCTGCATTCTGCTTACTTGTCCCGCGTCCTGCACTGCTTTCATCACAGGAGAACCGCTACCTGCTGGTTGTGCGGGCATCACCTGACCAGATATGCCTTGGCTTGATGCTGCATATTGCGGCCCACCAGCTTGATGTGCTGGGGTATTATTCGCACCTGCCCCAGCTCCCGGCGCACCCGATACTGCCCGCCCGCCCTGAGTGTTAGCCGGGGGCAAAATCCCTTCAGGGCGAAACAGCATCATTCTAAGCAAGACCATTTCAAAGCCACTACGAGGGTCCGGTGCCAGCGGTAAATCCTTTCGGCCAATCAATGCCGTTTGATAATAAAGCTGTACGTCTTCTGCGGTTATTTTCGATGCCATCGAAATTATCTTTTCTCGATCTCCATCACTGTTATCTACCGTATCTGGTGCCACCTGTGCAACAGCAACACGGTGCAACCCGCCAATAAGGTCTGCTAGCACACCACTGTAATCAGGAGATTGCTCTGAGATAGCACTCACTACATTCAGCAGGCCTGATGCATCGCCAGATACGATGGCTTCCAGTAGTTGAAAGGTATACGCTCGATCGATACTGCCCAACATCGTCTGCACATCGATTTCTATAACCTTGCCATTACCAAATGCAATCGCCTGATCGGTTAAACTCAACGCATCACGCATACTACCATCAGCAGCCCGACCAATCGCCCACAATGCAGGATCTTCAAATGACACCATCTCTTCTGTTAATACGTGCTGCAAGTGGCCAACAATCTTATCAGGGGTCATCGCTTTTAGACTGAATTGTAGGCACCTAGACAATATTGTAATGGGTAATTTTTGTGGATCAGTCGTTGCCAACAAAAATTTCACATGAGGCGGCGGCTCTTCTAAGGTTTTCAATAAGGCATTAAAACTATGCCCCGACAACATGTGCACCTCATCGATGAGATACACCTTATATCGGCCTCTCGTTGGCGCATACTGAACGTTTTCTAACAATTCACGCGTGTCTTCAACTTTGGTACGAGAAGCAGCATCAACCTCAATTAAATCAATGAAACGCCCCTCATTGATCTCCGTGCACGCACCACAAGTGCCACATGGCTCAGAGCTTACACCTGTCTCACAATTCAAAGACTTTGCCAAAATCCGCGCGATAGTAGTTTTACCAACACCACGGGTACCCGTGAACAGATACGCATGATGCAAACGCCCATGGTCTAAAGCATTAATAAGTGCTTTTAGAACATGTGTTTGCCCTACCATTTCACGAAATGTTTTAGGTCGCCATTTCCTTGCAAGTACCTGATAACTCATGGATTGAATTTCGCTTTTTTAGTCACTGTTTTAGTCATTCTTGTCGTTACATCAAGGGTAAAGGACATTGCGCAAATTCGCCATGACTTTCGTAATCCAACCACGTTAATATGAATTTGATCTAATGCTAGGATATATCGGCACAGCAAGGCCGCAAACTTCATGGGCTTTGATTGTTATATAATTAGAGAGTGTCATTTGGAAATGGGGCAGAAGGCGAACTGGATGGCATTAACGATGAATTAATACTGTAAAAAGAATGCGTTAATGGAGGCGACTCTACAAGCCACACCCCGGCACATGATTCACGAGTTACCGTTGCTCCCTTCCGGGCCTGGCGGAGTTCACAAGCTATCATTGCGAGGGGACCAATAGAGCCACCATAACGCTTACTCTTCTCAAGTAAGGTGCGTGATTATCCACGAAATCTCACACAAATTCAAGACCATAGCGCATTGTTTTGAAAATTAAATTGCGCTAACCCCTCAACTGCCCTAACTTAACGGTTTATGAATAGCAAAAAGCAGACTAAAAGTAACTTATGAAAAATAACATAACGATAAAAACAGCCTTCTTATTGATCTCTGCCACATTGACTAGCATCCTTTTAAGTTTTTCTGCCCACGCGGCTGGAAAATGGCAAGAAGGCGCCATGGATGGTAAGGCTGTTGCCATATCACCCAGCAAAAGAGTAACGCTTCAAATTATTAAACCAAAAGATGGAATTTGGGGGCATTTCATTATCCCGCTAACCCCAGAGCATTCTGAAAAACTCAAGAAACACCGAATCAACCCACATTACTCATTTATCCCAACCTATATATCCATCGACAAAATTGAACGCCGCAGTACGGGTAAAGTGGACCAATACCAACATTACATCAGTATTGATGTGGACCGAAGGCAGTGGAGCGGGCTTAAAAAGGGGACATCCTTACAGATTGAACTACCGGACGGTACACAATACAAAGAAACACTGAGAGGTTCATTTAAAGTCATGAAAAAGGTAGAAAGGAGCCTTCATTAACAGCCCCCCTTCTACCTTTAAGCCTACTGCACTACAACTATTATCGCAGGGTTATTTTGGGGCGATTTTCGTCCAACTATCTCGCAATGTCACCGTTCGGTTAAACACAAGGTTTTTAGATTTATGTGCGTCTGAGTCGAGAACAAAATAACCTTCCCTTTCAAATTGATACGGCTTACCTACCACCGCACCAACCAGCCCTGACTCAGCCTTACAATTATGAAAAACTGTCAGTGACTCTGGGTTTATGACATCCAAGAGTGTCCTTCCATCCTTATTAGAATCGGGGTTTTCAGCCGTAAACAATCTATCATACATTCTTATCTCGGCATCAACACAGGTCTCAGCAGAAACCCAATGAACAACACCTTTCACTTTTCGACCTTCCGGCTTTTTACCTAGCGTATCGATATCACGAGTGCAGCGTAACTCTATAATGTTACCATCTGCATCCTTTATAATTTCCTGGCATTTAATTACATAACAGCCTCGCAACCTTACTTCACCTCCCTCAATCAAGCGCTTATATTTAGGTGGCGGAACTTCAGCAAAGTCGTCACGGTCGATGTAAATTTCTCGAGTAAAGTGAATTTCTCGAGACCCCATAGACTCATCCTTAGGGTGAGCTGACATGCTCAACGTTTCTTTGGCGCCCTCCTCCATGTTTTCTATAACGACTTTTAAAGGCCTTAATACACACATTGCTCGAGGCGCACTTTTATCAAGATCATCACGAATGCTAAATTCCAGCATCCCCATGTCCACAACACCATCACTTTTAGTGACACCTATCATTTCACAGAAATTACGAATAGAACCTGGAGAGTACCCACGACGACGCAATCCTGCAACAGTTGGCATTCTCGGGTCATCCCAACCAGAAACAACACCTTCATCAACCAACTGCTTTAATTTTCGCTTACTAGTAATGGTGTAATTTAGGTTTAGTCGAGCAAACTCAATCTGCTGAGGGTGACTTGGTGTACCAAGAGAATCTAACACCCAGTCATATAACGGACGGTGCGCTTCAAACTCCAGAGTGCATACTGAGTGAGTAATACCTTCGATAGCATCTGAAATACAATGGGTAAAATCATACATTGGATAAATACACCATTCATTACCTGTCTGATGGTGCTCGACTTTACGAATTCGATAGATAACGGGGTCACGCATGTTGATGTTACCGGAAGACATATCAATCTTGGCACGTAAAACCAATGTCCCCTCATCAAACTCTCCAGCCTTCATGCGCTGAAACAGGTCGATATTTTCCTCTACTGAGCGATTGCGATAAGGGCTGTCTTTCCCAGGTTCCGTTAGTGTTCCACGATACTCTCGAATCTCATCTACTGACAAGCTTTCAACATATGCCTGGCCCTGTTCAATAAGCTGTACCGCGTATTCATGTATCTTGCTAAAGTAATTAGAGGCATATCTAATATCGTCATTCCATTCAAACCCAAGCCACTCAACGTCAGCCTTGATAGCATTGATATATTCTTCACTTTCCTTTTCTGGGTTTGTATCATCAAAACGTAGGTTACACGTCCCATCGAATTCAGTCGCCAAGCCAAAATTAAGACATATAGACTTGGCGTGGCCGATATGAAGGTAACCGTTCGGCTCTGGAGGAAAACGAGTAGCCACCTGGCCGCTATTCTTGCCTTCTGAGAGATCTTTTTGGATGATCTGACGGATAAAATGGCTGGGTGTGGCTTTTTCAGGTGTGCTCATAGAGGCAATGCGTCCATATTCGGTCAATTAAACAAATACCCAAGGCTTTCACCTTGGGCTGGCCGAACATTATAGGGGATTGCGAGGAAAAACAAAGCGGGTTTTAGAAATGTGATTCATAACTCATTTCTACCATGAAAACTTCTAAAACCGTCTTAACGTCTAGACCGGCATAAGGGTTGTAGACGAAGTTATCCGTTCTAGTGTCATTTCCGTTAGTACTGCTTCCAGCAGGAATATCCTGTTCACTTTTTGTGTACCCAAACGCCATATCAAATGTTGTTTCGCTATCTATGTTATAGCTAAAACCAACAGAATATAGATCCATATCCCCTAAAGGCAGTACAAAATCTAGCTTATCATCAGGAATACCTGCTTTTCTTGGCTCATAGCCCATGCGTAATTTGAGGTGATCAGAATATAGATACTCGACGCCATACCCCCAGTTAATCGTATCTTCGTAACCCCGCGGGATATCCAGTGCATTAGTTTCCACACCGCTTACCCCTATTGCCCCTAACAAGCCTAGAACATTGATGTCTTTATCAAATTCAAATCGAAAACTTTCCCATTTCGAGGTCTCAGTCCATTTAACATCTACGTTGAATTTTAACCTTGGAGTTAACATCAAACTAATTCCCGTGCTTAGATGCTGTGGTGTAACAAGGTTAACCCGCCCCTTCGACTCAATGACTCCATTTTCTGGTAACGTTAACGCGTCAACTAACGGAGCCAAAAGACCACGATTGTCTTCTGGACCTCTAATCCCATTGTATAAATTGACAAGTTCAGCATCAAAGGTGATTGCAATATCGCCTTCCAACGTATCATTGGCTTCACTTTGATAAGCCAAACCCCAGGTTAACCAAGGTGTCACATCCCAAAGCACGCCAAAGTTATAAGTGAACGATACCGCCTTTTCCACATCAACTTGAAGATTAAATATTGGCTCGAATGGACTGATAGTACCCTGACAGAGGTCTGCAAAAAATAGAGCAAACTCCTGCAAGGGGGCTTGTGACGGATCATTACAAAGCAGACCAAGAACCCCTGAAGCACCACCAACAACAATGTTAGATGCGCGATAATCTAAATCCAAACCAAAACCGGTGTATGAAAAACCTAACGATGCACCAACCGCTAACGTATCCGTCACCTGATAACCAACGGAAGGCGAGAAAAATGTTAACCGCGTAAAAGCTAACGATTTACCTGCGAAACGGCCTGGGTCATCTTCATCACGAGTCAGCCCAAGAATCATCGGCGCATACACCGATGTCGCAAAGGTCATTTTTGACCCTGGCGGGCTTATCGATATCCCGCCTAGCGGTGCTGCCGCAAAAGGGATTTTTGTAATACCTGATCCTGGAAGGTAAATAGCGAAGGTCTCGATTTCGCTTTCCTGATCCGCTGCGGAATCTTGACCCGAAAAACCAGCATTATCAACGAGCCTGTTATACGCCTCATTGGTACTAAACTCACCGCGAATATCCGCACTAGCAAGAATAAACTTTAACTGCCTTTGCCTACCCTTTAATTTTGCAAGTCCCGCAGGGTTAAAGTGAATAGAATCAATACCGGGCGGGTCAGCCGTAACCGCATTACCTAATGATAGAGCCTTCGCATTTCCGAGCATAAGGTTTTGGGCCATCTGACCAAAAGACACCTCAGCCCCAAGCAATGTAAAAATAACAATAAAAGAAAAAAACGAGCGTAAACAAAAGCTTAACAATTTGAAGTCCATATACCTTGCCTTTAATTAGAGTTATTTTTTTAGGCTCACAGCGCTATTTTCCACTGCATTTTATCCATTCCGAACTGGGTGTAGCAATATCCCAAGCGTTCATTATATTTTCTATAATCCTATAAATTCAAGAGTAAAACTATATTATTTTCGTGTCCAACCAGTCACGAACACCTTTATCTGCGTTATGCTTCTTTAACGAACATTTGTAGACTTGCAAAATTTATTCTGGCAGACTCGGTCGTCGGTATATTCACAGACATACCGAGTGCTACGGACAGGCAACGTTTAAATAATAATAAGGCTCGCCATGACATACCCCGCTCCACTATCAAAAGCCAAACAATTAAATCACCTTATTCTATTACTACTCATTTCCTTATCAGGCTGCTCAACTATTCCGACCACCGGGCCTAGCTATCTTATGGGATCCGCAGATATTGAAGAAGATTACTATGATGTTAATATCACCACACATGATGGGAAGCTGCTAAGAGCCACCGTTTTTCAGCCTGCTTTAAAAGCGGGTGAAACCGCCCCCCTTATCATCCATGGGCATGGCTTCAGCGTATTCAGAATGTCCGGACCCATTAGCATCTATGGACTTGGGATATATTCCGGCCAAACAGCAAAAGAGGCCTGGAAGCAAGGTTACTGGGTTATTAGCTACGACGAACGAGGTCACGGCGGCAGCGAGGATGTTATCCGCGTGATGTCGCCCGATCATGAAGTAAAAGATGTGAGCACGATCATTGACTGGGCCACACACAATCTTCATCGCATATCCATGGATAGCCCAAATGACCCTACCGTCGGCATGATCGGTGAGAGCTATGGAGGCGGCTCGCAACTAATGGGGTCAGCACAAGATAGCCGTATTAACGCTCTTGTCCCTGTGACAACGTGGCACAGCTTCCTCAACAGTCTAGCCCCCAGCTATGTCCCTAAAAGCGGGTGGTTAACCACTCTAGTTTTAGCAGGCAATTCACTTAACCCTGGCCGAATGGAGCCATTACTAAACGAAGCTTACTGGCAAGCTCGAGAGGGAAAAATAGGCAATGAGATATTTGAATATCTAGGGTCACACTCTACTGAATACAACTGCAACAATGATATTTTGCCTCAAGCAGACGTCTTACTTATTCAAGGCTTTAGAGATATTTTATTCCCCATCAACGAGGCCATGTTAAATAGGGACTGCATCCTACGATCAGGCAAAGATGTTCGACTTATAGGAACTCAGGATGGCCACCTTCTCCCATTTACTCAATGGTCTAATGGATTCCCTGGTTACAATATTGAAACCAATATTCATTGCGATAAAAACAAATACAATATGATTCAGCTGTCCATTGATTGGTTTGATGAAAAATTAAAAGGGATCAAAGGTAAAGCAGATTACATTCCCAAAATTTGCCTATCACAAGGTTACGATCACGGAATAATCGTAGACAAAGTACCTACCGGCGGGCTTTCTTTTGATTTTGATGATGTTTCAATTAATTCCAATTTTGCAGGTTTTTTCGAATCCGCACTGATGCCTATTGAATGGCTTTCAGGGCTTATTACACCACGCATGAATAACCCCGACATTGAAGATCACATTAAAAACGAAACGTCTTTGCGTCCAGCGTTTATCCCATTATATGTATCAAAAGAAAACCAGGGGCTTACAGGAATACCTCGTATTCAGTTAGAACTTTCATCTCCGGATGACGAATCGCCGATAATCTTCGCCGGCATTGGCGTTAAACGAGCATCGAACCGTCAAATAGAACTCATAAACCAACAAATTACCCCAATAAAAGGTATTGGTCATCACGACACTGACCTTATGGGTATTAGCACAAGACTTAAAAAAGGTGATATTACCGGTCTGCTAGTATACGGATACAGTAATCAATACCGCTTCAGCGGTGGTGATTGGCTTAATAGTGCAAACCTTTCTGGATCTATTCAAATCCCTTTTTTGTCGCCAAAATCCTCTAATATCGCCAAAAACTAACCACAATCCTGGTAATCCTTTGTGACCTACCAGTACAGCTGACAGGTCACAATGTCTTTAATAATCAAACAATTGGTTTTTAATCGCGATCTTACATATAATACGCCCGTTTGAATCATTAGAGCGGTTTTTGGTCGTCGCTATAGCCATAGTTTGGTTGATAAATTGTCGCTATTATTGACCATCAAAGTGAAATATCGAACTTGCCCTATACTGGGTAGACCGCCATATCAGAACACCCCTTATTTTATCCATCCATATGTGCTAGAGGAGACATGCTATGGAACGTGAATCGATGGAATATGACGTAGTCATCGTGGGCGCGGGTCCGTCAGGCCTAGCTGCCGCATGCAAATTACGCCAACTATCTGCAGAGTCAGGTCAAGAAATCACCGTTTGCGTGGTTGAGAAAGGCTCGGAAGTCGGAGCACACATTCTCTCTGGTGCGGTATTAGAGCCTAACGCCTTAGAAGAACTTTTTCCTGATTGGAAAGAAAAAGGTGCCCCGCTAAATACAAAAGTAACTGAAGATCAGTTTTACTTTTACACCAGTCAGAAAAGTGCTGTGCGCCTTCCAAACATGTTCATACCAAAACCAACGCATAACGAAGGTAACTATATTGTTAGCCTTGGTAATGTATGTCGTTGGATGGGAGAACAAGCGGAAGAACTTGGTGTAGAAATCTACCCGGGATTTGCAGCATCAGAAATTATTTACCATGAAGATGGTAGTGTAAAAGGTGTTGCCACTGGTGACATGGGCGTTAGCGAGAGCGGCGAACAGAAAGGCAGCTACCAACAAGGAATCGAGCTTCATGCCAAATACACATTATTTGCTGAGGGCTGTCGCGGAAGCCTTGGCAAAGAAATAATTGAAAAATACAATTTAGATAAAGATAGCGACCCACAACATTATGGGCTTGGTATCAAAGAGCTTTGGGACATTGACCCAGAGAAAAGCAGCCCGGGCCGTGTAATTCATGGGCTAGGTTGGCCTTTAAGTGAAAGCGGTTCGACCGGTGGTGCTTTCTTATACCACATCGAAGGCAACCAAGTTGTTGTTGGTGTTATCACAGATCTTAATTACAGCAATCCACATGTTAGCCCATTCGAAGAGTTTCAACGCTTCAAAACTCACCCAAGTATCACGCAATACCTCCAAGGTGGTAAGCGCGTATCTTACGGTGCTCGTGCTATTGCAAAAGGTGGTTTGAATTCCCTACCAAAAATGACATTCCCTGGCGGGTTGTTAATTGGTTGTGATGCGGGAACGCTCAACTCCATCAAAATCAAGGGAAGCCATACTGCAATGAAGAGCGGCATGATTGCAGCAGAAACCATAGCAGATGCACTTAAAAGTGGTGAAACCGGCGGTGAGCTCACGTCCTACACTACGAACTTCCAAAACTCTTGGTTGTACAAAGAGCTATTTTCTAGCCGTAACTTCTCTGGCGCAATGCACACATTCGGTACTATTATCGGTGCAGGGTTCCTTTGGGTTGAGCAGAACATCTTAGGTGGGAAATTCCCTAAAACCTTCCATGACACCAAGTTTGATCATGCAGAAATGAAACCTGCATCTTCCTGCAAGAAGATTGACTATCCAAAACCTGATAACAAAATCACGTTTGATCGCCTGTCTTCAGTATTCTTATCGAATACAAACCATGAAGAAGACCAACCTTGTCACTTGAAGTTAAAGGATGCAGATTTACCGCTTCGCGATAATTTACCGAAATTTGATGAACCCGCTCAGCGCTACTGCCCTGCCGGCGTTTATGAAATCACTGAAGATGAAGCTGGTGAAAAGAAATTCCAAATCAACAGCCAAAACTGTGTTCACTGCAAAACCTGCGATATTAAAGACCCGGCCCAGAATATCACGTGGGTAGTTCCTGAAGGAACGGGTGGTCCAAACTATCCAAACATGTAATATGTTTTAAATAAATAAGCAGCAATAAAAAAGGGCTCATAGTTGAGCCCTTTTTTATTGCTGCTTATTTATACCAAACTAAAATCGCCCTAACTCAAAATGTTCACCACTACTTTCAAGAAATAATACATTTTCAGCGCCCTGCTGCTCCGATACGGCCACATCAATCAACTGGTAAAACACGCTTCTTGCTATACGTGCTTTTAAGTTTTTTCTTACCACTACATAAGGTGCAGGCTCATCATTTAACGTATGTACTGTAACCGGGTGTTCAGCATCAACAACAACTTGGTCTCCTAATGACGTTTCAAAAACTATTTTCTGAACACCTTCGCTTAAAACAATATCAAAACCAACCACCAGAAAGGGGACATCCTCTACAGTGAGCAACATTTTTTCCACTGGTGTTACCAAATAATATTTTTCATCATCATCCAATCGAATAATTCTGGAAAACATTTTAACTAATTTTTCTCGCTTAAAAGGGTCCCCCTTATGAGTCCACGTACCATCACGACGTATACAGATTTCACTGTCACCGCAATGCTCTGGGTGCCACTCATTAACCGGAGGCAAGTCTTGTTGCAAGCTATCATTTTCAATATTTTCAAGTAATGTCTTGGGGTCTCTCATGGGCTTTAATCTCCAATCCATCGTTCCATTATCTTTATAATCTCACCCGTTTTAAAGGGTTTGGCAATATAGTCATCCATACCTGCCCTCATACAAGCTTCTCTATCACCAGCCATTACATGAGCCGTCATAGCAATAACAGGTGTTCTGCTACCAGCAACCTCCTTCTTTCTGAAACGCCTTGTTGCTTGAAAGCCATCAAGCACTGGCATCTGACAATCCATAAACACCAGATCGAACTCTTTCTTCTCTAACAGTGTTAACGCCTCTTCACCATTTGCGGCAAGAGAAACCGTAAAACCCATACTCTCTAGCCGCCCTTGGGCTACTTGTTGATTAATACGATTATCCTCTACCACAAGAATCTCTTTAACGCCGACAGGTACCCTGACAACTATTGGCTCTACACTATTCAACTCCTCGTTAAGCCCTTGCAGCATCAATACGCACTCTCGAACATAGCGTCGCCTTAACGGTTTCACTAGAAACCGATAGTTCATAAGTACTTTATCTTCCTTTGCACGATTTCGATCATTTAGCGATCCCGTCAAAAGAATTTGACTAGGCTTGATACAACACTGGACATCTTCCGACACGATAATTCGACCAGCCTCCTCAAACCCAACGGCAAGATTGATAATCACCCCATCATACCCTCCTCCTGATGAAACCTTACTCTCCAAAGTAGCATAAAGTTCTTCACTGTCAGAAACGACATCTAGCCTTACATGGTAATGCTCAAAGTAGGCTTTTAATGCTTCGGTGCTCGTGTCATTTCTATCAACAACCAATAGAGACATCGATTTTAGTTGACCATCACTGAATGTTTGATCATGCAAAGAGGGGCCCTCGGGAGTAAACGACACATCGAACCAAAATGTACTGCCCTTTCCTTCTTCGCTTTCAACGCCAATACCACCATCCATCAAATGCGTAAGTTGACGGCACAATGTCAAACCTAAACCAGTACCACCAAACCTGCGGGTTGTTGAAGAATCCGCCTGAGAAAATGTTTCAAAGATCTTATCCCTCACTTCCTCGCGAATACCTACCCCCGTATCTTCCACCTCAAAACGGATGCGAACAATATCAGCGCCCTCTTCCGTCACCGCATAACTTAATTTAACGTAGCCTTTTGAAGTGAATTTTATAGCATTACCCACAATATTAAACACCAGCTGTTTAAAGCGAGTGGGGTCACCCAACACCATAGTAGGAAGGCGATCATCAAATACGTATGCCAGCTCTACTCCTTTTGAATACGCTGATTCACCAACAATAGCGAATACATCTTCAATAGCATCAGATATATCGAAGTGTATATGCTCAAGCACCATCTTTCCTTGCTCTATTTTTGATAAATCCAATACATTATTTAACAATTCGAGCAACATATTTCCGGACTCATATGCGACACCAACATAATGCTCCTGATCATTTGTTAGCCCAGTCTCGGATAGCAACGATAACATCCCCAACACTCCGTTCATTGGCGTTCGCAACTCATGGCTCATCGTAGCAAGAAACTGTGCTTTCGAATTTGCGCTTTCCTCCGCAACCTTTTTGTTTTCTTCAGATATACGAATAGCACGATTGGCCTGCTTCAAGGCTTTGACCGTTTCTTCAAGGCTGATATTAGCTGCCTGCAATTCACTGGTGCGGTCTTCTACTTCCGCTTCCAACTCCAAATAATGGCGGTTAAGTTCTGCATCCCGCTCACCGAGCTCCTCCAACATACCGTTAAAAGCATCCGTCAAATGACCCAACTCATCATCTGCAAACTTATGCACCCTAACCGCATAGTTCTTATCTTTACGAACGGTCGAAACAGCCTGTTTTAAATGTGTAATGGGATCAGAAACCAGACGCACCATTCTGGACAAAATCAACAAAGAGAGTATAAATGTCACGCATAATACAACACCTACAATCAGCACTGCTCTAGATTTAAAAGCATCAAACTGGGCCAGGCTAGAGCGAATATAAATAGAACCGATTACTTCATTATCGAGTTCGATTTGGCTATGTACAAAAATGCCTTCATTTGAAAAAACTACTGTAGGAGTATGGCTTCCAGGCCACTGCAACCGACCACTTTTAATTTCGCTATACCCGCCACTAAACTCTTCTGCATTTTCTGCTACATATTCTGCAAAAATATCCCCCTCTGCATTAAATATTAGAGACTCTTGTATTTGCGGGATAGATTGAAGAGATGTCAATATTGCTGATGCCGTTCCCGCATCATCAAATGCTAGCGATGCCGCTACGTTATATGCAATCACTTGAGTATGCGAAATCAACTCATTAATAATACGCTCTCTAACTGCAGTTCTCTCGATAGATACAAAAACACCCGTTGCCAACAACAGCGCGCTGACCACAACAATAATATTAATAACAATCAGTTTCTTGGAAACAGATAGGCGGTTAAATAGTTCTTTCACTGCTTACCCTCCTCTTCCACTCTACCAACAATTTTAGCCAAATTCAGCAAGCGAGAACTAATATCCAAATTTGAATCATTTGCATGCTCTACGCTAATTTCAAAACGCAGCTTTTCACCGTCTATATAGAAATTAATCACCCCTCCTTTACCGATAAAACCCTCCTCCCCGCCAACCCACAGTTGCCCCCTAATACGCTCAACACGTTCAAACCAACGAAATGAATACCGAGGATCTATGTAAACGATATGACAACCCAGAGAATCCCCTCGCTTCCCAAGGGCCACAATCTGCACTCGATGGCCTTGAATTACCTTACCCGAATAATTTCGAAGTTCATTAATTAAAGATTCTGTCGCTGCAGCACAAAACACCAAGTTGGTATTACTAGAAGGAAGTACATCTTGAGGCCAACTAATAAGCTTGGCGAAGCTTAGGATATAAGCCGCTTTCAATTTATCGGGGGCGTCTATTTCAGCAATAGCGGAGCGCACAGGCAAAGATAGCACTACAAGCGCCACTATATAACACATCCTTTTGATAACTATCCTTAACTGTGCCATGACACCTAATTAGCCGCTAACTGAGTCTATCGTGCTCAGCATACTTGTGAATTATAAAAGCGAATACTATCAATATTCATCCACTTTTTCAGCTTATATACTATTGATTTTTTTACCAATTACGACCAGATCAAATTTGAGTATAGCCTCAAAAGCCATAAACTTTAGAAGTTCCGTTACAAATGTGATTTTATTACAGTTCATCACCGCCAAAAATGACAAACTATCGATTTGGAATGGATAAAAACACACAAAAAAGCCTTTTTATGCCACTAAGCACAACGTTAAAAACTGCTGAAGATATTGTTAAAGAAGCGCGCTCCTCAGCTGAATTTATCTCACCAGAAGAAGCAAAAAACCACTATCAAACAACAACACGCTGGCAATCGATGTTAAAGAACCTTTCGAACACTATAAAGCCTGCATTCCACATTCAATCAACATTCGATACCACACACTCTGTATGTGATTGTTAAATGGACCAATTTGGTGGTCACCTCTGGAGAAACGGCTAAACTATCATAGTAAGCTATACCTATAACGTTTTATGTAGAAGAGGGCTAACAAGTAATGGGTAATAGAATGTACAACGTTCTAATTATTGATATCGAAGGCGACGATGTTCAAATTGTTGAAGGCATGTTATCTGAAGATTTTGATGTGACCACTTGCAACGCCCCTGAAAATGCTACTGAAGCTGTTAAACAAGCGATTCCAGGTGTTATCCTCTTAAACCCCGCAATGAAAAATCTAGATACGCTATCCGTTGTTACTACAGCTAAAAACCTAAACCCCAAAAGCCATGTTATCTTTTTATCAGACCTTATTAGTATTGATGACAGTGTCCTAGCCTATGAGCAGGGCGCAGATGACTTCATAGCAAAGCCTTATAACCCTATAGAGCTTTATTATAAAATCGAAAGTCACGTAAAAAAAGCAGCTGACCGGGCTCAACTAGCCGCCACTGCCGATTCCGCTCGTTCAGCCGCGTTTGCAGCCATGGAAAGCAACAGCGAGATGGGTATCATTTTGCGGTATATGGAAGAAATCACCAGCTGTAATAGCTACAGTGACCTTAGCTTTAGCTTAGCTCAAACGGTACAATCCTTTGGTGTCATTGCCACAGTGCAAATACGAGGTATCAACAGTATTTTCAATGCGGGCTGTGAGAACGACTCTTTTGAAGCCAACCTGCTATCAAAAAGCGTTAAAAAAGGTAAAGTTATAGAAGGTGCTCACAAGCTAATTATCAATGATGAACGCATATCCCTTCTCATAAAAAACACACCCGCAAAGGACGACCCTAAATATGGCCGCATAAAAGACAATCTTGCGATGATGATCAGTGCAACGGGCGCCAGGGTGATTACTATAGACCTCGTTACACAATTAGAGCTACAGCGGAAGTCGGGGCTTAATTCTATTATCGGAAATGCCCGAAATAGCATGCACAACATACACGACACTTTTAATATATACGAAAAAAATATTTGGACAAAAATCCAAGAATATCGAGAACACACTGAAGGCGTACTCGTTTCACTTGGACTAAGCGAAGAACAAGAAGAAACATTAATGGAGTCACTGGATGAATTTGTTAAGCAGGTAATAGAAACCGATAAAACAAAAGATCTCATAGATTCCAGTTTTACCAGTTTATTGTCGGAACTAGATAAACTTAATTAAGTAACGATAGAATATTTTGTGATTGTGCGTTAGCTTGAGCCTGTATGGCAACCCCTACCTGGTTTTGCAACAAATTCTTGGAACGCTCCGCTACCTCTGAGGCAAAATCAGTATCTGCAATACGGGACCTTGCAGCCTGCTGTGACTCAGATACACTCTGTAAATTTCTGATAGTCGCCTCGAAGCGGTTTTGCACTGCCCCCAACTCAGAACGAAACTGCCCAATTTGAGTCAGCGCATCATCTATTGAATCTATGGTTGTGTTGGCCCCACTCACACTGGAAACATCCGTATTTTCTTCATCGACACTCAAGCCATCAAAACCAGAAACAGTAATGGTCTCATTTGAATTAGCGCCGACCTGGAAACTCAAACTTGAAAACTCATCACCCAACACTCGCTTACCGTTAAACGTTGTGTTTTCCGCAATTTGATTCACCTGAGAAACCAATTGATCCACTTCTTTTTGTATCGTGGCCCTATCCGAAGCTGTGTTAGTGCCATTTGCTGCTTGTAAAGAAAGATCTCTAATACGCTGCAATGCATTAGTCGTCTCACCCAATGCCGACTCGGCAGTTTGAGCAAACGAGATACCATCATTTGCATTGCGTGTTGCAACATTTAACCCATTTATCTGCGAAGTAAAACGCTGAGAAATTGCAAAACCCGCAGCATCGTCTTTCGCGCTATTTATCCTCTGCCCAGTGGATAGTTTGATCAACGACTCTGTTAATTTTTTTTGAGTCTGACTAAGTGAATTCAAACCCCGTAGAGATGAAGTATTCGTATTAATAGCCATGACATTAGCCTCTCATATACAAGCACGAACCAAGCAAACGCCAGGCGGTTATTCACATTGTCTTAAAAGTTTAACGCGATGAAAAAATAGGTCAATAAACAATCACTTCAACACAATGATTATGTGAAAATTCACATAATATCTAATAAACCACCTGTTACTTGGATGATAAAGCTATCACAGGGCCGCACGATATACTAAATTCATATAATAAAATAACGACGCCAACCAAACTAACCAGCTGCCTGTAGAAAAATCTCCGTATACTCTGCAGCTGTCAATGGTAAAGGGTTGCCTGATGCAGACGGATCATTCACAGCAAATAGGCCTATTTCTTCAGCTCTATCAATACCAATCCCGATATCTTTTAAGTGATGAGGGATGCCCAGCTCTCGCCGCCAAGACGTTACCCACTCGACAAACCCCTCAGCAGAGCAAACATCTAACTGCAAATAACGAGCAATATTTTCTAGTTTCGACGATATTACGGTCACATTTCTCTGAATAACAAAGGGGAGTAAGATCGCATTTAGCAACCCATGATGTTTATCGAAAATAGCTCCCAATGGGTGTGCCAATGCATGCACCGCTCCCAAGCCTTTTTGAAAAGCTGTTGCCCCCATTGAAGATGCAGCCATCATGTTAGCTCTAGCGACAAGGTTATCGCCGTCCAAGCAAGCTGTTAACAGGTTTTCTTTGATAAGACGCATCCCTTCAAGTGCAATGCCATCTGCCATTGGATGAAAGCAGGGGGAACAATAAGCTTCAAAACAATGAACAAATGCATCTACACCGGTTGCTGCAGTAACCGCTGGCGGAAGGCCTATTGTTAATTTGGGGTCACAAACAACCGTCGCAGGAAGCATCTTAGGGTGAAAAATGACAACTTTCTTTTGGCGCAATTCATCAACAATAACGGAAGCACGCCCCACCTCTGACCCCGTACCAGAAGTTGTAGGCAGCGCAATAATTGGCGCCACCCCATCAACGATAACACGTGTCCAGTTATCCCCTTCATCTTCAAAATCCCACAACACTCTATTTTGGCCACTCATGAGTGCAATTGCCTTACCAGCATCCAAAGCACTACCTCCACCCAGTGCTATAACGGCGTCATGATTACCTTGTTTAAATGCTACAACGCCATTATCAATATTTTTCCCCGTAGGATTGGCTTTTACATCAGAGAATACACCTAACAAAAGTGAGGCTGAAGAAAATGCAGCTATCAAGGAGTGGACAAAAGGCAAATCAACTATCCCTCGGTCACACACCAGCAGCGGGTTCATCAGCCCCTGCTCCTTGCACAAATCCGGCACTCGAAGGACCGCATCAACACCAAATATCATTGAAGTTGGGTAATTCCAAGTGCCAGATAACACATCAGCTTTACTTTTGTTATTCATAACAACCTCATGTGAAATGACTTTGGCCGAGTTAACTGCTCATAACCTATATGCGACAATGTACAGCCACGCCCAGATTGCTTAACGCCTACCCATGGCAAGTATGGGTCGAGATAGTCGCAGCGATTCATAAACACCGTTCCGGTTTGAATCGCATTCCCTAACGTTTTAGCTATTTTTAGATCAGCCGTCCAAAGCGACGCCGTTAAACCGAATTCACTATCATTCATCAACGAAAGCGCCTCAGCATCATCTTTTACGGACATGATACCCACGACAGGGCCAAAACTTTCTTCCGTCATCAACGACATAGTATGGTTAACATTTACCAAGATTTGCGGCGCTAAATATGCTCCATGCTCCCGATGCATGGGGAAATTTTCTACATTAACACAGGCTTTTGCCCCCATGGATACCGCTTGCTTTATCTGTTGTCGAACCCAGTCGGCCGCCTTGGCGCTCACCATAGGCCCTAACGTTGTCGCGGAGTCCTGTGGACAGCCAAGCTGATAACCTGATACCAGGGTAGTTGCCCTTTCTACAAACTCTTCAAATTTACTTTCATGCACATACACCCGCTCCACCCCGCAGCAGGACTGGCCCGAGTTAAAAAATGCACCATCAATAATACCCTCTACCGAGGACTCAACATTTGCATCACTTAGTACATAGGCAGGGTCTTTCCCACCCAACTCTAACCCCACGCCCTTAAATAATCCTGCAGCAGACTGTTCAACGGAGCGACCACCTTCAACAGACCCTGTGAACGCCACAAAATCAACGCGCGGATCGCCAACAATGGCACTAGCGCTTTGATGATCAACATGCAAATACTGAAATACCCCTTGAGGAAGACCGGCAAAATCAAACGCTTTTTGAAAACGCTCCGCACATAGCAACGTTTGGACAGAGTGTTTAAGAAGAACCGTATTTCCTGCTACAAGCGCCGGTATAATAGTATTAACAGCTGTCAGGTAGGGGTAATTCCAAGGTGCAATAACAAACACTGTACCCAGAGGGTCGCGCTGAATATAACGTTCGAAACCAGGTTCATCACCAATTCTTTGAGGGGCCAAATATTCTGGAGCCAGTGCCAACATAGCCTCGGCCCGCTCAATAAGACCTGCCACCTCCCCTTCTACATACCGTATAGGACGCCCCATTTGCCATGTTATTTCTTCAGCTATATCTGCTTTATGGTCTGTAAAATAGGTTAATGCCTTTTCACAATAAGCAACACGTTCATCAAGTGACGTCGCTTTCCATTCAGTCTCCATGGATTTAGCAGATACCAATATTTGATCTATTTCTTTATCGTCCGCATACATACGCTCACAATAGACCGAACCGTCAACAGGACTAATTAGTTGTATTTCTGACATAACACTAAAACTCTTGCCCTTAAAGATTGAAGTTACACTATATTGTAGACTGTAATCCTTTATGGCCCTCCACAAAAAAGCCCGTAGAACACGAAAATAACATCGGGTTCTACGGGCTCAAGTATGCTTTAAATCTATATTAACAACAGGGTAGCCACATTGAGGCCTAAGTGACGCCTTCCTTATATGATCTCAAAGTAACGCTCCATCTCCCACTGCGAAATATGTTTCCTAAACTCTCTTTCCTCCCACTCCCTTGTAGCGGCAAAATGCTCCACAAACGCATCCCCGAAACGTTCTCTGGCCATACTACAGGTCTTTAACCGTTGCGCAGCTTCCCACAGCGTTGCAGGTAACTTAAGAGCATCTGGAAAAGTTTTATCATAAGCATTCCCTTCAACAAGTTCTTCAGGAAGAACCTTGTTCTCAATTCCCCAAAGGCCACTTGCTATCACTGCAGACAACACCAGGTAAGGATTTGCATCTGCTGCGCCAATTCTAAACTCCATCCGATGGGAAGCCTCATTACCCGGAACTACTCGAATAGCACACGTTCTATTATCTATTCCAACACTGGCCTCTGTTGGCGCCCAAAACCCTGGAACCAGTCGTCGATAAGAGTTAATTGTAGGGGCAACCATTGCTAAGACCTGGGGTAACTGCGCTTGAACCCCGCCTAAAAAATACGTCAGAGTATCGCTACAATGATCTTTTTTTGTTTCATCAAAGAAGACGCCCTTTCCCGAGGCATCTCTTAGGGAAAGATGTATATGCCCACTTTGACCAGGGTATTCTTCGGAACACTTTGCCATGAATGTCGCCATTTTCCCTTGGCGCTGCATTTCAACCTTAGTAAATGTTTTAAACAATGATGCCTTGTCTGCTGATGCCAAAGCACCGTCAACTGCGATGGCAGCCTCCAATACACCTGGACCAGTCTCCTCATGTAATCCTTCAATGGGGAAATCCATTACTTCTGCCAGATCTAATAAACCCTGATAAACATTTGCATTAACACTATTGCGAATAACAGAGTAGCCAAAGTCTCCCGGAGCTAACGGCTCCAGGTTTTTATATGCCTTTTCGCGAACAGAGTGTGGCGTTTCATTAAAAACAAAAAACTCGTACTCAAAACCTGAAAAAACATCAAACCCCATTCCCTTTGCCTGATCCAGCACCCTTCTTAATAAGGCCCTTGGGCATAAGGTTTCGGCCTCACCCGTAAATTCACCTAAAAATAATAAACCATTACCCTCATGAGGCAGCGACCGACAACTACTAGGAACAATGCGAACTGGAGCATCAGGGTAACCAGTGTGCCACCCTGTAAATGAAGTATTATCGTAAAGCTGGTCTTTAACATCCCAACCCAAAACCACATCGCAAAACCCAAAGCCTTTATCCAAAGAAGAAAAAAACTTATCGCGTGACATGTACTTGCCACGCATAACGCCATCAAGATCAAAAACACCTACTTTGACGTGCTTTAGCTCTCGCTGTAATACGATTTTTTTAGCATCATCGATGGTCTTAACATTACGGGGATCCATACCAATCCTTATATGATTTAACCTAAAACCAATTACTCAAACACCATATTTGAATCATTAAATCGTACCACACTGTTCCCACGTTCTTCTAATATACTATGATGTTGCTCACAAACAGTAAACTCAACCCCAGGATACAAACGCCCATATACGGTAACCCTAATACCTTCGCGCAATTTATTTAGTTTTATATTTAACGATTGTTCATTGAGATTAATGCTAACAAGGTCTTCTTTAACAATTGAAATCGTATTCACAATCTTCTTACAGTGGTTTATAAGCTCTAGTGTTGGTTGCTGAGCCTTCAATTCTTCAAGAGCCTCTCTTAAGCCTTGAATTAATTCCTGTTTCACAATATTCTCTTTTCGAGTAGTGCTTAACTCCTCCGCTATTGACAACAAGCGATGGGAAAAATCCAATTCCATAGGAGCATTTGACAGTGAACCAATTTCCCCAGATGAAACCTCTTTTCCCGCTTTTATAATGCCACCCACCAACTTACTTTTCTTCTGACCTTTTTCACCAACATACACACCATGATCAGCAATTACATGACAATGCAACAACTGTGATAAGACAGCTATATCTCGACCAGCTTCCATGTATGCTGATTGGGCATAACGCGCTGATATATCATTTTTCGCTATAAGTCGAGAGGTGAAATGATCTTTATCAAGGTCACTATCTTCATCAATTTCACGACCAATAACACCCTGCTGGACAACGATATTACCGCCCGCCTCAACCATTCCAGACTCAACAAAACCGTAAATAATAACGTCTTTTGTGGCTTTAACTAACATCCCACCTTTAACACTGCCACTCACCATAATTGAACCATCGTATTCCACATTCCCGGTGGTTAGATCAACGTTATTTAACACCAGCATCTCACTGACTGAAATACCATTTTTTGATTTTAACGGTATACCCTTACACGTTGCTATCAACAAATTCGCATCATCTGGACTAGTACTGGTCCCGTCTCCCACATTAAACGGGACATTATCTGGCGCAATGGAAACCAACGCTTCTCCTCGAATCGTATACCCATTCCCCCCTGCCTGCGCAGGGATACGCCGCATCAAATGGTCACCTTTCTCCACACTATCAATATCACCCAGCTCATGCATATCAATCGTGCCATCTTCACGCTTCTGAGGGGCTAGCACTCGATCCTGTATGGGCGTAACCAAGTACTCAAATGAAGACTCTATCCCTGCTCCCGTTGGTTTTCCTTTCGCAATAATCTCGGCAAATCGAATACCCGGCCGTTCTTTTTGCGCCCGACCATGAAACGCTCGTATAGCATCTTTATCAATGCCTTTTACAGCACCAATTTCTTTTAACTTTTTAACAATATTTTCTAAAGATATGCCTTCACCACCTTCTTGCATTGTGCAATGAGCGGTAACTTCCATCCCTGATTCGTCGAGCTCGATTTCCAGCTCTGCATCACGCATTTGAGCAATAACAAAACACATCGGTTCTTCAAAGGTTTCTGGGGCATTCTCCATATCAAGTTTTACTGGCATTACTGCGAGAACATCCGCAACCTTTTCAGGATAAAAGCAACATTCGCGAAACTCTGACATACTAAACAATCGTTTAACATCAGGTTCTTTTAACAGCGGGGGAGCAAAATCATGAATACATATCTCTATATACCCTTGCTCTTCCGTTAATCGAAACGTCACTTCAGCCAATGCATCTACCCTTTCTGTTAGCCTATTCTGTTAGCTACTATTTCGTAATCGTGCTATTCAATACATTCGAATTACTAAAAGTATAGCCAAAACAATGAAATAGTCAGTTTTCTTATAAAATTTTCATTAAATTGCCGACATCAACCAATAACGTTCGAAACCATCCTATGCAAAAAATATCTAATACTTCTGCGTTTGATCTTGCAAAGCAAATCAAAGACAAAAAAATCACCAGCGTGAAATTAACAAAATATTTTATTGAACGCATTCAACAACATAACCCTAGCCTAAATGCAATTATATCCACTGACTTCGAAAATGCACTCACACAAGCAAAGAATGCCGATGCTTTAGCAAGGAAAGGTGAGTTTATCGGGCCATTACATGGCATACCGATGACAATCAAAGACTCTTTTGAAGTTGTCGGCATGCCAACTACGTCAGGTTCTAAACGGCTAAAAGGTCACTTTGCTTCCGAGAATGCTGCCGCTGTACAACGCCTAGTTGATGCTGGCGCCATTATCATTGGGAAAACCAACCTTCCGTTGTACGCAGGAGATCTACAAAGCTATAACGACCTGCATGGTGTGACAAACAATCCCTGGGACCACAGCAAAACCCCAGGAGGCTCTTCTGGTGGAGCAGCAGCAGCCCTTGCAGCTGGGCTTACACCGATTGAACTGGGCTCAGACATTGCTGGCTCTATTCGAACACCTAGCCATTACTGCGGTATTTACGGGCACAAAACCACCTATGGAATCATCCCATTTAAAGGCCATATTCCAGGCCTGCCCGGAACACTATCATCTCCAGACCTTGCGGTTGCTGGCCCCATGGCAAGGTCAGTAAAGGACTTGCAACTAATGCTTGATGTTCTTATCAAAGATAGCCCAAACGAGCAATCCCCTTTACAAATACGATTACCAAAAGCGTCAAAAAAACCCCCAAAATCATTCAAAGTGCTTGCCTGGATAGATGACCCTCTCTGCCCTATAGAGCCTGACTTAGCGACCCGTTATAAGGCGTTATTTAAGGAACTCAGAGAAAAAGGTGTCACTGTCGTTGAGCAAAGCCCCGATCAATTCGATTTTACTGAAGTCTACGAGTTGTATTTGAACTTGCTTGGTGGCGTCATGGGGCTTACTCAAAAAGACTTGCAGCAACAAATCATATCCCACTCAGCTGGCCTGCTTGGAAAGCTGGCTAAATTTATTAATTTCCCCCCTCACTTCGAACACTTTGTTAGAGGGGCCGGTCAATCTCATTTCAGCTGGCTGAAGAAAAATGAACGCCGAGAGCGACTAAAAGCAAAATTTACTCAGCTATATTCAGAATATGATGTAATTCTTACACCAGTAGTACCTTTTACGGCAATTCCCCATGACCACTCCCCAATCATGGCTCTTAGAAAAGTGACAACAAGAGGGAAAGAACGATACTACACAGACCATATGCCTTGGATAGCTTTAGCCACGGTATTTGGATTGCCTGCCACATCAGCACCCGCCGGAAAAGACAGAGATGGGATGCCCTTTAA
Source organism: uncultured Gammaproteobacteria bacterium (assembly GCA_913063125.1). GTDB lineage: Bacteria > Pseudomonadota > Gammaproteobacteria > Pseudomonadales > Ketobacteraceae > 42-54-T18. The sequence continues at coordinate 35,785 of CAJXZM010000012.1, forward strand.
TATCCAAATAATTGGTAACAGCTATCAAGATAAGACAACACTACAATTTGCCTCTATTATTGAAGCAATTAATGGCGAATTTGAACTTCCAGAAGCCTATAACGAATAGCGCCAATTAAATCTCCCCCTGATCAATCCGCTCCGCGATTTCAGGGGCAATATACAATTGATCATAAAGATCAACGGCCCACTCAACATTTGCTGCCAAATGCTTCAAAACACGTACCGCAATAATCTGAACCGGGGCTGTTTCACTCCATACTGATGTATTCAAACAACGCCAATGATCAGACGACATCGTCTTAAGCTTTGATAATTGACCGATACAGACTTCGCAAGCGAAAACAGTGTGCTCTATGTCTGGGGCTTCTTGGACAGGTTTTACTTCGTATGGCGCGAGCTTTATCCCATGAGCATCACAGAGTTCGCAATGGGCTCTTGAGCGTCGTGTTAAATCTTTGCCTAAAAGCGACAGCGCTTCCAAGCGCGCTGCATGTTTTTCTCTGGCCTTTGACATTATTGGGCTCTCCTTTTTGTACTACAATTCTACTCTCTATTACTTATCAGGCTACAATTTTTCTCTGATCAATATCAGATTAATTCATTATGCTGTGAACCTAGAAACGATGCACATCTCTAAAAAAACCTGTAAACGATGTCAACAAAGCCGCTGGGCTATGACTATTGTAATTCTAATTGCTCTTATACTTGTGCTATATACGAGTCAATAGTAGATGTCATTGAAGGTAAGCCCAACCAATAAAGCCCCATTATACGCTATAAATACTAAGGCGATTATGGGGCTTTATTGTATTCTTTACTTTATCCAACCGCCAATCATTAGCTACGCTAGCGCATTATCCGCTACAGAGTATTTTGGATCTTCCATAACATTCGCCTCTACCATATCCCCCGCCTGCTTAAGTAACAATCGACACTCAGGGCTCAAGTGACGAAGATGCAATGTTTTGCCTGCCTTAACATAACGCACTGCCAAGGCATCAATAGCCTCTAATCCAGAATGGTCATATACACGGGCATTTGCAAAATCAACAATCACGTCATCGTTATCATCCGCTGGGGTAAACTGCTCAGAAAAATCAAGGGTAGAACCAAAAAACAATGCCCCTGACAAGCGATAAACCGTTGAACCGCAAGGGTCTTCACTTTTATGAATTTCCACATGTTTTGCATGTTCCCAAGCAAACACTAGCGCTGAAACAATCACGCCCACAACAACGGCAATTGCCAAATCTGAAGCAACCGTCACACCAGAAACCAAAATAATAACAAATGCATCGTGTTTTGGGATTTTCTTAAGAATACGGAAACTACTCCACTCAAACGTCCCAATAACAACAATAAACATAACACCCACTAGTGCTGCCAATGGTATGGCTTCTATAAGCGAGGACCCAACAAGAATAAATAGCAATAAACTAACAGCAGCGGTAATTCCTGATAGTCGCCCGCGCCCTCCAGAATTCACGTTGATCATGCTTTGCCCGATCATCGCACAACCACCCATTCCGCCAAACATCCCAGTTACCGTATTGGCAACACCTTGACCAATACATTCTTTGTTACCGCGGCCACGGGTTTCAGTAAGTTCATCAACTAACCGTAATGTGAGCAATGATTCGATCAATCCAATTGCAGCTAGTATTGCAGCGTAAGGGAAGATGATAGAAAGCGTTTCAAAATCAAAGGGGACTAAAGGTATATGAAAACTGGGGAGACCACCTGCAATCGATGCGACATCTCCAACCACTCGAGTATCTACATCAAAACCCATCACAATCAAAGTAACAGCTACAATAGCAACCAATGCAGATGGCACTGCGGTAGTAATCATCGGTAAAAAGCGGATAATTGCCATGGTAAGACCCACCAACCCTAACATCACCCAAAGAGCCGTTCCTTCCAGCCAAGCGATATCAATAACACTGCCTTCCATGCTGGTTCCAGTTAACCATCCCGGCTGACCATTTTCACCGAACTGACTTAGCTGGGCTAAAAAGATAACAATCGCCAAACCGTTTACAAAACCCAGCATAACAGGGTGAGGAACAATTCGAATAAATTTCCCTAGTTTTAAAACACCGGCGGTGATCTGCAATATACCCATTAGCACTACCGTTGCGAACAAGTACTCGACCCCGTGGTCGGCAACAAGCGAAACCATCACAACAGCTAACGCTCCTGTAGCACCGGAAATCATACCAGGACGACCACCAATACAGGCTGTAATCAGACCAACCATAAAAGCGGCATACAAACCAACAAGCGGATTTACTCCAGCTACAAATGCAAAAGCCACGGCTTCGGGCACCAATGCCAATGCAACGGTCAGACCGGAAAGAAGATCGTTTTTGTAACTTGAGACTTTTTGCAGTCGAAACTCAAACATCGTGTTTCTCTTAGGTTAATTAATAAAACGAAGGTAGGACTCAATATAGCGGGCGCGAAGTCTAACCCACTCATCAACAGAACACAAATCAACCAGTTTCACTATTTGTGTAGTTTTTGTAACTATTTCATAGCGTTACACCTTATAAACCCGAAAGTATCACTGGATAACAAGCATTTATCGGACACTGACATTTGATAAGACTATTGATAGAATAGTCTCGCTTAACGACACACGCCAAAACATTACAAAGGAAGTTGCTATGAGCCACTCAGTTGACGTTTTAACCTCCGTTCTTGCATCTACAGTGCGCTCCTGGAGAGGCACATCAACAAAACGTAAAACGCCAGAGCCAGAAATGTTACTGACTCTATATGATAGAGAAGGATGCCCAGACTGTCGCTTTGTTAGAGAAGCACTCACTGAACTAAATTTGGATGTGAATATTGTCCCCTGCCCAGAAGGCAACAAAGAAGCCGTTGCAGAACTGAAAAAAATATCAGGAACCCCTCTCGTTCCGTTTCTAACCGACCCAAATACGAAAAAACAGATCAGCGGACAAGACAGCATTGTTAGCTATTTATTCAAAGAGTATCGAGGAACCAGTGTTCCCTCCAAGTTGTCTTCAGGTATCCGCAACGCCATTGCATCACGGATAGCCACTACGCTTCGCAATGGCTCTGGCATACAATACCACTTAGCAAAACCCGTTGCGGAACCATTAACGTTATACAGTTTTGAATCTAGCCCCTATACCCGCCTCGTTAGAGAGCGTCTTTGTGAATATGGCATCCCCTACACCCTGATTAACTTAGGCAAACAGCAACGAGCTGACATGGGACCGGCCAACTTCCGCATGACCCTAAAAGAATACAAACCCTTACCAAACTCCAAGCGTGATACTTTCTTTAAGCAACATGGAAATGTTCAAGTACCCTTCTTGATTGACCCCAATACAGAATTAGAGCTATTTGAATCCAAACAGATCCTGGACTATCTAGATAATACCTACGCAGCCTAATCAGACCCCGAACCGTCGCCTTCTGGCACATTAATTACATGAAGAGCGGCGGCTAATGTCACCATCGCTTGTTTCTCCGACAAGCAGATACGATTCCCCAATCCTAAGAAGCCACCCGACGCCTTCGCAATCTTTTTCCCAATGGATAACAGTGACAACTTAAAGGCCAATGCCTCTTCTTCCGATAGCTCTGCATCCACCGCATTACGTATAGACTCCATGCACTGATTAGGGTCCATTTTTCCCGCAAAAACCTCACTGGTAAGGTTCTCCAGATCTTGGAGCAACTCAGTAATTACCAGTTTCATCAGATCAATATCCGATAACAACCCCTCTACCAAAAGTTTCTTAAAGGCAGCCACTTCTTTTTGATCAATTCGACCATCCGCTCCTGCAACAATATTAAAGATAATAAGCGGGGCATACACTAGGGACTGCCATTCTGCGGGTGTAAAGCGGTCTTTATTTATTTTTATTGTCATGAGGCCTCAAAAACACGTGTCACAAGTCAAAAAAACCATATCACTCCACCCTGCATATGAAAAGTCATTATTTACTATCCCAGGGTCTATACTGAAATATTGCTATTGCAACTCTATTCTCTAGGACTATTTGCAAGGAAAGTCACAATGTCGAAAAAAGTGCTCATAATTGAAGATTCCAAATCCTTTGCATCCCTCGTAGCAGGAACCTTAAAGCACCGCCATCAGTACGAAAGTAAAATCGCCCCCACACTAGCAAACGCAAAAGCACTATTAGAAGAAAATGAAGACAGCTATTTTGCTGCCATTGTCGATCTTAACCTTCCTGATGCACCGAATGGTGAAGCAGTAGAATTAATAGCAGAATACAAGATACCTAGCATCGTATTCACCGGGCAACTTAGCGAAGGCCTTCGGGAAGATATATTTAGCAAAGGTGTTTCAGATTACGTCCTTAAAACAGGGCAATACAATATCGATTATGTTGTCGATGCAATTCACCGCTTTGAATGTAACCGTAATGTAAAGGTATTGGTTGTTGATGACTCCATCACCGCTCGGCGCCAAATGAAGCGGTTATTACTCACTCAATGCTACCAAGTGATTGAAGCTGAAAGCGGGTTAGCTGCACTAGGAGCGCTAAAAGATAATCCTGATGTTTCTATCACCATTACCGATTGCCACATGGATGGCATGGATGGTTTTGAATTGACCAAAACCATCCGCCAAACCCGAACAAAAGAGAGTATGGCTATCATTGGTGTTTCTTCGCAAGGGGGTAGCTCTATCTCCGCTCAATTCATCAAACACGGTGCAGATGACTTTATTATAAAACCCTTTATACAAGAAGAGTTCAATTGCCGGATCAACAAAAATGCGGAAACCCTAGAGCACTTTGCTCACCTAAAAGCTCTCAACAATCAAAAGAATTTTTTAATGGGAATGGCGGCTCATGACATTCGAAACCCCCTTGGGATTATCGACCGTATTGTAAAACGTGCTATGTCTAGCAACCCCGCACCGGAGCGCATGGAAGAGTATCTGAAAATGATCGAGCATAGTTGCGGCGGGCTATTGGAGCTTCTCACTGATATTTTGGAAATCTCTCGCTTAGAAGGCAAAGAAATCGTAATGGAGATGGAGCATAGCCCTATTGAGCGAATTCTTAATGAGCGCATCGATATGGTAAAACCGCGCTCAATGGAAAAGGAAATCAGCATCATCGGCGACTTCAAAGACAACAACATTTTACCCATCGATCACAAACGTGTCGCACAAGTTGTTGATAATTTCATATCCAACGCGCTTAAATTCTCACCTCAAGGCTCTACCGTTACCGTAAAAACCGAAGCGGAAAAAGATAAAGTTATCGTCAGTGTCTATGACCAGGGTCCAGGCGTAAACGAGGATGAGCAAGCCTTGCTGTTCGAAGCCTTTAGCCAGCTGAGCACTAGACCAACAGGCGGTGAAAGTAGTACTGGGTTAGGATTAGCTATTTGCAAAAGCATTGTTGAGTCTCACGGTGGCACAATTGGTTATGAGCGACGTGAAAACGAAGGAAGTCGATTTTATTTCTCCCTGCCAACGGAAAACGTATAAAAAACGTTATCGCAATTACTCCAGTGCGAGCATTCACTACAAACTATCGTTATACATAGTGACTACAATGTAGTCACTATGTATTTTCGTGAAATAAATCATATTGCTTAATCCAGCCCTCGATAAACTCCGCAACTTTTTCTGGCTGGTTGAGCGGCAAAACAGATACGCCACCTGCTCCATATTTCCGCGCATTTGCATCCAGCTCCTTGGCATCAGTGACAAGTGCCACAACAGAGTGTGCAAGCTCTGGGTTATCTACGGATTCACACAATAACGGCGTATTCAATTCAGCCCTACTCACCTCCACCTTAGGAACAGAATCCTGCCTAAATCCTTCTAAAAGCACCACATCTAACATTGCAGTGTCCATCCTCTCTAACAGGTACTCCAATTTAGGATATATCGGTGTTTCATGTTCCATCATTAGCGCCCAACCGTTTGATGATGCAAGTATCGCTTGTTCTGCCCCCGCCTTTCTAAGCTCATAGCTATCTTTACCGGGCTTATCAATTTGAATTTCATGATGGCAATGTTTAATGACGCCTACACGCACACTTTTTTGTTTAAGCAATGAGATCACCTGCTTAAGCAGGGTTGTTTTACCCGTATTGCTGCAATATGCAACGAACCCAAGGACAGGTAACGGATAGTCAAATTGGTGGCTCATGTTGTTCCTCTTAATTCACATGTCATAGCAAGAGTTGGACAAAGGTTGTTACGTTATTGGAAGTCGGTATACTTCCCTCTAAATAATCAAAAACAATCAAAAATAACACAAAAAATCGCCCTAATTACAGTTTAAATAATACTACCCTATTCCCAAGGAGCAACAATGCCTAAGATCAAACTTCACTGGCAAATTCTCGGCGCCATATTTCTCGCTGCCATTGCCGGTTACGCAACGGGGCTCGAAGCCAGTATTTTTGGTGTTACTTTTTACGCCATGTTTGATTTCGTTGGCACACTGTTTCTTAATGGTCTAAAAATGATCATCGTACCACTCATTATGGCTTCCATTATTTCAGGTATAGCCGGACTAGGGTCCTCTGAAGGTCTTGGTCGACTGGGAGCAAAAACCCTTAGTTTCTATATGCTTTCTAGCCTTGTCGCCATATTAGTCGGGTTAGCGGCGGTTAACATTGTCCAACCCGGTATTATTGACGGCAAACCTGGTGCAGAAATCTTAGGGCTCAGCGCTGAAACTGAAGAAACCCTAAAAAAGGTTGAAGGCAAAAGTGGTGGGGATATAGCACAAGTATTTTTACGTATGGTCCCAACAAACATTGTACATGCCGCCGCGGAAGGTCAAATGTTAGGTTTGATTTTCTTCGCCATATTATTTGCAGTCTTTATGATGCAGCTAGACCAAAAACACAGTGAACCTCTCCGAAACCTATGGGAAGGTGTATTTCAAACAATGATGGGTATCACAATGTTCGTGATGAAATTTGCCCCCATTGGTGTATTTGGTCTCGTCGCAAAAACTGTTGCAAAAACCGGCTTTGATGCATTAGTACCCATGCTGGTATTTTTCTTCACTGTACTTGCAGCATTGTTCGTTCATGCATTTATTACCCTGCCTATATTGTTGAAAATCATTGGTAAAGTTGCACCCATTAAGCATATAAAAGCGATGTCTCCCGCTATGCTTACTGCATTTTCGACAGCATCATCATCTGCCACATTACCACTCACGTTGGAGTGCATTGAAAAGAATGCAGGTGTATCCAATCGAACCAGCAGCTTTGTTTTACCTCTAGGAGCAACCATCAACATGGATGGCACCGCGCTCTATGAATGTGTTGCTGCCATGTTTATTGCTCAAGCCTACGGGTTGGACTTATCGCTAACCGTACAGTTCACTATAGTGTTAGTTGCCCTATTAACATCTGTCGGTGTTGCTGGCATACCCTCCGCCAGCCTTGTGGCTATCGCCGTTATATTGGGAGCCATAGGGTTGCCGGCCGAAGGTATTGGTTTATTGCTTGTCACTGATCGCATATTGGATATGTTTAGAACATCAGTGAATGTATTTAGTGACTCCTGCTGTGCAGTAATAGTCGCAAGAACGGAAGGTGAAGAAACAAAAGTTGCTTAATAGTTGTTTATTAATTGCTACATTAGTTATCACAACGGGAATATACATTAACAACGCAAAGGTGAACTGGCAGAACTAATAGAACTGACCCTCTTATCAAGGTATCATCCATTACGTCTTAGCAGCACATTCGCTAAGGCATAATGGATCGCACTCGCTAGGAGGCATTGTGAATAAATTTATTGATACACCGTTTTTTGAGATATTAATAGCCCAACGTCGTTGGTTTGCACTTTTATCGTTAGCTGTTTGTTTTAGCCTAATCCTCGGATTACCTAAATTAGGTTTCGACAGCAGTTACCGTGTTTTCTTTTCTCCAGACAACCCCCAGCTCTTGGCCTACGACAAGCTCAACAATGAATATACCAGCACAGATAACCTAACCTTCATTGTTACTTCCAGTACTAACAACATTTACACACAAGCCAACATTCAAACACTTATCACATTAACAAAAAAAGCCTGGGAACTACCCTTTTCTCAACGAACACAATCCTTGGTTAATTTTCCCTACACAGAAACCGAACATATTAATGGGACTGATGAGTTCATTGTTTATGACCTAGTAGACACAGAACTATGGAAAAAAACAATAAACTCAAAAGGTGAAATTTCACGCCCCTACCTGTTAGAAACCCAACAAAAGGCACTCTCAGAAGAGCTACTGGTAAATCGCCTTATTAGCAGCGATAAAAGCTTGGCAATCATCGACGTTGCATTATTGATTGAGAATATATCTCCGACGGATCGATCCTCCATTATCGATGCGGCCCAGATTTTACAAAAAGAAGCCCAGAAAAACACGGACATCTCCGTACTTTTAACTGGTAGTCTTATGAGAGATTACGCAGTACAGGAAACTTCTGCAGCCGACGCATCGGCTCTGCTGCCTCTAATGTTGATATTTTCAATACTGGTCAACTTTGCCATTCTACGTTCATTAGCACTATTGATTTCAAGCCAAATCATCATCATCCTTGCCGTAATTTCTGGCATGGGTATTGCTGGCTGGATGCAATACGATCTTAACGCAGTGTCGGCAATGGCTGCATTACTCATTATTATCTTAGCGTTAGCAGATACCGTTCACATTGGCGCAACATATTTAAAGGAATTACAAAAAGACAAGATGCCAATTGATGCTATTCGTATCAGCCTTCAAAAAAACATAAAGGCCGTATTCCTTACCAGCACAACAACAGCGACCGGCTTTTACAGTCTAAATTTCATGGACTCTAACGCATTCTCAGACCTTGGAAACATAGCAATCTATGGTGTACTAATGGCGTTTATTTTATCACTCACGTTATTTCCTAGCTGCCTACTACTCTTTACTCCAAAAAAACCTGGAACAGGAATACAACAAGAGCCATTATCACGATGGATTTCATCTATTGCTATAAACTATCGAAAGCCACTCTTTTTAGGTTTTTTCTTAATCACAGTAACCACCACACCATTTCTAGCAATGAATCAATTCAATGACGATTTCTTATCCAAATTCCCCAAAGATACTGAGATTATTGTTGCTGCAGATACGTATATGGAGCATATGCCAGCGATACACAGTATCAGCTACTCGCTTTCTTCAAGAACGTCAAATGGCATCAATCAACCTGACTACCTACATAAGATAGAAGCATTTTCTAAATGGTATAAACAACAACCCGAAGTCACTCACGTCTATTCATATATTGATATTATTAAACGCCTTAATATGAACATGCACAATGGCGAAGACGCATGGTATCGCATTCCAGCAAGCCAACCTTTGGCAGCGCAATACCTCTTGTTATATGAAATGTCCCTCGGTTATGGCCAATCTCTTGATGAAGTAATCAACCAAGACAAATCATCTCTAAAAATGACTGTCACACTTACTCACCTCGACAACAATCAGTTAATGAACGTTGAAGAACGGGCGAAACAATGGTTACTCGTAAATTACCCCGAGTTAGATGCCACAGGAACCAGCCAAGATATAATGTTCGCTCACCAAGGTGAGCATGTGGTAGTTAACGCTCAAAAGGGATCAGCATTAACCATCGTACTCATCACCATTGCTTTAATCATTGGTTTAGGCTCCTTTAAGTATGGCGCCATTAGCATTATCCCAAACCTTGTACCCGCGGGAGTCGTTTATGGTCTATGGGGGATATTCATTAAAGATATGGATGCCGCAGTAGCTATCACGTATTCCGTAAGTTTGGGGTTAGTTGTCGATGACACCGTGCATGTCTTATCAAAATACGTTCAAGAGCGGCGTAAAGGCGTTGCCCCCAGACTAGCCATCGAATATACCCTTGAAAATACTGCCACGGCATTAATCGTCACAACCATTATGATTGCAGGTGGGCTAAGTATTATGGCATTGGCAAGTTTCCAACCGAATGCCGTTGTAGGCCTTATCATGGCCCCAATAATAGTTGTCGCTCTACTGTTTGACTTGTTCGTGTTACCGGGAATATTACTATTTATGGATGAGAAATTGATACGCAACAGCAAAATGGGCTTAGAAAATTCACCACCCCCTCCTCCGTATACTGATTAAGTGACTGAAGCGATAAAGCTACGTAAACCATTAAAATCACCAAGCGGCGATGCATTCCTCAGCTCTAGCGAATGCAGCGCCGCTTCTTTTATTCTGCTTATAATTATAAAAGGGATTAAAACTCCTTTTTGATTGCCTCATCAACCGACACCAACAACTGATCTCTCACTCGCAGTTTAGTACCATGATGTGCCTTAAGGTCTAATTGAGACATCATTTTAGCACCCGCCAAAGCAGTACTAAAAAGCTGGTCTTCTGGTACTACCTTATCTAAAAATCCCGCTGTCATAGCATCCTCAGGAGAAAATATTTCAGCATTATTAACACTTCGACCAAAATATGAGGGTGCTAAACGACCACGTGCTAACTCAACGCCAAAATATGGCATTGTCATACCAATTGCGACCTCATTTAGACCTACTTTATATTTTCCTGACACACCGATACGATAGTCTACGGACAGTAACATTAAAGCTCCCATCGCCAAGCTATGCCCGTTACAAGCAATGATCACAGGGGCTGGAAATGTCAACAACCGTTGTGATAAGCGCGCACCGTCACCAACCAATTTCCCTACAGCCGCAGGGCCGCCTTCTTTCATCACAGAAAGATCAAATCCCGCAGAAAACTTCCCTTCTCGACCGGTTAATAAAACCGTTGCCTTTTCGGCTTCTGCTTTATCCAAAGCCGCATTAAGCTCATCGAGAACCTGATGTGAAACTGCGTTCGCTTTTCCGTCATCTAAGGTAATAATGGCTACATTTTCATCTTTTGCATACGTCACTAAACTGTTCATTACTTATATTCCTTACTTTATATTTTCTGATAATAATATTTTATCGCACTACAATTTTTACCATTAATAGAGCATTAGATACGACTACTCTACAAACTCGTCCATAAAATCTAAAGCTGCCTGCTGGTGAATTGTGGTTTTATGGCTATCCCACAACGCCTGGACTTTATCTTGATTAAACTCTTGGCGATCTACATGAACCTGCGTTTTTAACTCACCTTCTGAAGATTCCGATGGGCATTTAGCAAACACAAACTGATTATTGACCAACTCCAAAAACGGCCCTGATTTACTCGATGGCATAATAAAAACCAGCTGTAAGCCTAACTGCTTAGTAAGATAGTTAATCACCTCTTTTGATCGGGTTTCATCCATCCGTGAAAAAGCCTCATCCACCAACACCATCCGTAAATGACTATTACCTTCCTTAAATCGAAATGCAGATGTTACTGCAGCAGAACGGATAATATAAAAGGGAGTTTCTGACTGCCCTCCACTTCCAGTACCATATTGGCTGAGGGGTATATCAGCCTTATCTTTTGGTTTCTTATAGATTTCGTATTTTCGATAATTCCGATAATCAGAGATTCGCTCCAACTCTCGCAGCGCTTTTTGCTCATCCTCATCCAACAGCATGCTCATCATACTATCGCGAACTTTAATGCTACGGGGAGACAGATCAATTTCATTAAGGCTAACACCGTCCCCGAGCTGAGGTTGATCAATTATTTCTTTAAAAAATCGTTGGTACTCTCTGAATTCAGGCACCCACTCACTACCAAAACGATAGGTTTCTTGATCCGCACCAAAACAATGATTCTTCAGCTCTTCATTTAGCTCGTCAAGAACCCTAATCCCATCGCTAATAGCCTGGTAGATGGAATGACATAAATTGGTGACAAACGCCGTGTTAAAAGCAATCTTCAGATCGATTAGTTTGTCGTGCTTCTCCACCAATATATTATTTTTGAGTCTGTTATGAATATTATCCAGTTCTTTTTGTAACTGACATACACGAGAAAACATTTTACGCGTTATATCGTTATCATAGTCCCGTTGAAACATAATCCCGTCATTTGGTTGACAGCGCGTATTATGTTCTCGCACAGCCACTTCCAATTGACCTATGAGTTTACGTAACTCATTTTCGTACTCATTTAGTTGATTTTGAAGATGTACACAATTGGCAGATTCGGCAGTTTGGTCGGCATGAGCTAGCCGCTCATCCAGGGGATAGCCTGGCCACACTGGCGATATTTGCTGTAAAGCCCGCTCTTTATCGTCGGCAACTTGCAAGGCTTCTTCTTTGCGATCTTCAACCACTTTAATGCTTCGCTCTATCGCATCCAGCTTGTTTTGCAACCCGCCACTACGTTTCAGCGTTTTCTTTTGATGGGTATTAAGTTCCGTACGCTTTGATTCTGCCTCTGCTAACTCAAACTCGAGATCGTCAAACTCCGTCAAATCAAGTTGTTGAAGTTTTATTTCCGCAGACTTTAATACTCGCAGAGCTTCAACAGAGGTTTGCACCAAATCTCCGATTTGTACGTACTTAATACGATCAATGGCCGCCAACAACAGCTGAGTCTCATTAACAGTATCACTTGCAACCTGAGCTTGACGCCAAATATCATCAAGCTCATTACGTTTCGCTAGCAGTGCACGCTCTCTTGCACCCTGACCAAACACAAGCTCACTATCAGGCACATCACAGCGGTACATACTGTACGAACCAGACCCCATCCCTCCACGCGTCACCCCGCGCCGAGTAAAACGTAACGTGTCGGTATCTTCCACACGCTCTACTGTTCCATAACTTGCACAAAGATAATATTCTGCAATTTTATGAGAGAACTCCATTACATTTATCATGGAGTTCTTCGGTAGATTTTGACGTAGTTTTTGATAATCCTTTTGCGCTTTTTCGCCCTGAATGACTCTAGCCTTATTATTTCGTCCCCCTAAGGAACGAACAATCGTAATTGCTTGCGCCTCATAAGTAGGTTCTACTATAATCGAAAAGCGCGCCCCCCCTATATATCCTTCTATGGCTGACTGCCACTCAGCGTCCATCACTTCGACATAATCACATAGCACGCGGGCATCCGCTTCTGGGCATTGTTTTCGAATAGCTTGTAGCGCAATCACGACGTAGGGAGGATAACTAACCTGTTGTGTTTCTAGCGCCGTTATTTCTAGCTGTTTTCTCTCTGCTTGCTTTTCACATTGTGTTTTTTGCGTATTTTGACGCTCTCGAAGATTGGCAACGCCATCTCGAAGGCTAACGCCATCGCCTCGGTCCTCTCGACCACTTAACGTACCGACCAATTGCACATGTTGTTGTTGGAGCTTCACCACATCGTCCAACAATTTCTCCGACTGTGTCCCATCAACCCAGTCAGCGTTAAACAGGTACGTCATATCGGGTAAGGTTTGATTTTTCCCACCAGACACGATTGCCAGGCTCTTTTTCAGCTGTTTGTTCCCAAACCCTAATATATCAAGTGCAAGAGAAGGGTTTGACAGGTATTGCTGAATCACTTCCGATGCTTGAGCATTGGTTCTTAATTGGGAATCTTGAGCATAAACAGGACCCTGAAGTTGCTTTAGTCGTTTATTGCTTTCTATCTCTAACTGCTCATAGTGATCCTTATCCCGCAAAGCCGGAACACCTAAACGCTTCGCATTCAGCTCATCAACAATTTTCTGAATATCACGAAGTCGCCCGTCATTAACTGATATTTCTCGCTCAACCTCCTCAAATTCATTTTTTAAGGATTGTTTTTTCTGCTTTTCTTCAAGATAATTTTTTTGCTCTGAAAAATAACAGGCTTTTGCATAAATATAAGTGTGTTCTTGCCATTCGATCCAACGCTCGGCATAGATCTGACCCTGAAGCTGAGCATGACTTAAAATATCAATACTCTCTTTCAACTTCCGTGCATCATTTTCCATGGCATGAACGTTTTTCATCAAGCCAGAAACAGAGCGAATAGCTTCACCCAGGTCTTTTTTCTCCAAAACCTCATTGGCAACAAAAGAATGAATACCTTTCTTGTTAGGTTTATAGGCCATAAACCCAGAAAATGCCTTGGCTGCATTCATGGCCTCTCGGTCAGTCACTCTCCCGTCAATTCCTCTAAGGGCAGCGTATAACCGGGCCAAATATGACTTTTTGGTGTCATATTTTTCTACTGATTTCTTTCCAACTTGCTGTCCGAGTAACGAATAAATTTCAGTAATGGGGACCACATGTTTACCATCCTCATAACTTCTCACAAAATGATCAATCGATAACTGCTCGTTAGTAACAATCATAAATAACGTGGTATCGAGTTTTGCCTGGCGTTGACTACCCACAGTTTCCAAATATGCACGATTAGCAATTATCGCCGTAAAGGGTTCTGAACCTTCACCTTCTGTAGGGTGGAACACGGCGGCTATATACCCGTCTGTTACCCACGGTCTTGCATAGCTCCCGTCATCACAACCCAAAACATAGGATTCCAAGGTTCGCATTTGTTTGCCGCTGCGCCCTCGCTGACTCGTTTCTTCTTGTCCGGGATTATAAGAAAACAAGGTATCATGCGCAGCCGTCATAATCGTTTGTAACGCATCTGCTGCGGTTGTTTTACCAGAACCATTACCACCAGATAACAAATTGACCGGGCCGTATTCAAATTCTTGATTGGGAATCCCACCCCAATTAACATAAATAAATTTCTTTAAAAACATGAAATACTCAGCTCTCGGTATCGTTCAATTTGGATTCTTCGTCGCCAGTGCCTTCTACAACATCAGACACTGAAACCTCACCATCAACTAATGGCCGCAACGCATCTAACACCTGATCGCTAACGTAACTCACGATCATTGGTCGGATCCTTATCCACGCCTCACCACTCTCTATATCTTCTTCTTTGCGATATTGAATAAGACGTAACTGTTTCAAACTACGAAACAAGTCTTTACGCTGAGTTATATTGTTGGGAAGTGTTCTCTTTAGCAAATTCTTTAACGCAATATTCAGCGCTTCTAACGATAATGTCGCACAGCCATTTTCATCCACCTGTCCTTCACGAAGCGACTTTTCATATTGGCTACGTAACACCAGCACCAACTCCACTTCGCTTTTACTCAATCGTGAACGCATACCGGCTTTGAACGGCGAATCATTTTCATCAACCAAGCCAGGCACTTCACTTCCTGGTGGATATAACCGTATAAATTGAAACCGTGTATCATGCTGAACTCGTATACGCAGCAAGCTCAAGTAATCATTCACTAAACTCTCTAATCGCAAATAGCGATCATAAAGTAACTGCTCCCTTTGACTTTCATCACGACACAAAACGCCATAATCCATCAGTCGAATTAGCAACTCGCTCAGCTCATTGGTGCTGATACCATTTTTCTCTAACTGTTTATCAATGGACGTCAACACTGGCAATCACCCTTTATCAACCAATTCAATATAATATTCATCAGACTTCTTAATATACCCATCAGAGCCATTGTCAATAACATCAAATGGGCCCTCTATACGAAATAGATATTCTGTATTCAGGTTATTGACACTACCCATTTCAATGGCATGCACCGCACTTAACAAATCATCTGCAGTTTGAATCGGCAAATGGCGAGTACTGACACGCTTACCCTTACCAATAACATCGATTAAATACTCTCGAGTATCCTTGTCATTGATTGAAAACGCCTTATCAACAACTTGCTGCACATATAACTGCTTCCTTGCATCCTTATCCAATACAACAGGTTCATTAACTGACGTGTTCACGATCCGTTTTTCACGTTCTTCTGTTAGCTTAATATGTGCAGGATCAACAAACCCGACGCTTACGGTTTCCATCAGCCCGGCAGTCACGTCCATTACTACAACTTGTTCATTTTCAGGCAATGCAGTTAATGCCTGACACATCGACACCAAATCATCATTTCTTTGCTGACTTAAAAAACTCATCTGACGAATAATAATATCTGCACGCTGTGTAAAGCTTTGCAGCGCCTTTCGCAACGACGGAAGCATAATGTCACAGGCGTTTTTCAACCGACTTTCAACGGTGTCCAAAACAAAATAAAGATAAGACTGGTTGGCCGCGACGACTCCATTAGGAAACACCTGGCGTAATTTTCGTTCAGCATCCGCTTTGAACTGCTTTCGTTTGCGGCGTATTTTAGCAATGGTATTGGCAATTTCTTCTCGATGTTTTTCCACACTATCTGCAGATAGGCGTACGGCGATATCCGGCTGAAAGCGTTTTTCCATAAAATCAAAAAACTCATCACTCGCCTTCTGAACCGACGCATGAGCTTCGACCTCTCTCACCAATTCGCGTTTTCGTTCATCCAACTCGGAGATAACATCGGTAAAATCACTGATAATACGCTCTGAATATTCATATGCATCCAATAGATCATGGACATCCCCCATTTCCAGAAATGCTTGTAGAGCATTCCGAGTGTTTCGAGTGTTTCGATGGCGGGTTCGGATACGAGATGTGTCGATATCGATAAACGGCTGAGTAAATAGCCTGCCTTGACGTGTAAATCCAAAAGTACTTTTGAGTGTCGCCTCATCCATCTGACGCTCTAACCACCCGTACTCAATAAGCGTGTTTAAAATCCAGACCGCTAGTTCACGTTCATTACGAAACCGGCTAACGCCTTCCTCTTCCTCATCACTCTCCAATATTGGCGCACGCGTTATAGCCTCTTGAAAGGTGTCTAGCAGCTGGTTGCGATCAACACCATGGCCATAGTCAGCCAAAGTACTGTATAAACGCAGGTAGAACAGCCGTAAACACTCAATGAGCACTTCGCGGTACTTACTCGTGAGAGGCTTAAAAAACTGGCTATGGTTGTCAGTAAAAAACATACGTAAAATCCGTAGAATATCGTGCCTAATCTCGTGGGCAAGCGACCGATAGTAGGTGTCATCTACTCACTTGTCCATCAGTATACATTACGTCTATAGCAATAATTAATCTTAGACACGCCACATCCCTCCTTAACCTTGATTTCGTCAACCAAAACAACAACTTTGAGAGTGGTTGTATACACGTTTATGGCTATTTTCCTGCATCTTCAAAGCACTTAGACAATATCAATCTTGCTGAAATAAACCGCTTCTATAGATTATTAGCTACTATTTATTAATCACACTAGGACATTCACACCACCTTCCGGAGACATATCTATGCCTATTCGTATCGCCATCAATGGTTTTGGTCGTATCGGTAGAAATACTTTGCGCGCGCTTTATGAAAACGGATACAGAGATAGGCTGGAGGTGGTCGCCATAAATGATTTAGGTAAAGGTGACGTAAACGCCCACCTCCTTCGATATGACACCGTTCATGGAAAGTTTCCTGGCTCAGTGAGCTGCCAGGAAGGCACAATGACTATTGATGGTGATCCTATTACTATTCTGTCAGAAAAAGACCCAACAGCTCTACCATGGAAGGCACTCAATATTGACCTAGTATTTGAATGCACGGGGCTTTTTACTAAACGAGATGATGCTGCCGCTCACGTAACAGCTGGAGCGACTAAAGTGATAGTCTCCGCCCCATCTGAAGGTGCCGATGCCACTATTGTCTACGGCGTTAACGACCACATATTAAATGAAAAACATATTGTAATTTCAAGCGCCTCTTGCACAACAAATTGCCTCGCTCCCGTCGCGAAACCGATTCATGACGCAATAGGAATCAAACAGGGCTTAATGACAACAATTCATTCTATTACCAATGACCAAGCCCTTACTGACGTTTACCATACAGATTTACGTCGCGCTCGTTCAGCAACACAATCAATGATTCCTACAAAAACAGGCGCAGCAGCGGCAGTAGGCATAGTGCTTCCTGAATTAGCAGGCAAACTTGACGGCATGGCGATCCGGGTACCCGTAGTTAACGTATCCGTTATTGACTTTACATTTACTGCTGCACGAAAAACGAGTGCAGGTGAAATAAATGAAGTAATGATGAAAGCCGCCACACGATCAAAAGGCGGTATATTACAAATTAACCAAGAGCCGTTAGTCTCAATTGATTTTAACCATAACTCTGCAAGCGCCACCTTCGATTGCACACAAACTCATGTGAACGACAACCTTGTTAAGGTCATTGCTTGGTATGACAATGAGTGGGGGTTTTCCAACAGAATGCTAGACAATGCTATTGCGTTGATGGCGGTTGAGTAACATTCTGTTGAAAGCATAGTGAAGGTGAAGATAAAGGTAAAAGTGTTAATCGAGTATTGACCTTGCGATGATTTCTTTCATGATTTCTGATGTGCCCGCCAATATCCGATGTACTCGTTCATCCTGGTATAACTGACAAATAGGGTATTCTTCCATATACCCTGCTCCACCGTGTAGCTGAAGGCCAACATCAACCATTCGCCCGTTTAGCTCACTAGTCCATAACTTTGCTCTAGCGGCATCAACTGCATCAAGCCCTTCACCATTAACCATTTCTACACATCGATCAACATAACACTGTGCAATATCAATCTCGGCATCAAGCTCTGCCAATTTAAACCGGGTATTTTGCATTTTTGAAAGTGGCTTTCCAAAAACCTTACGTCCCGTCACAAACTCTCGAGTATGAGCCATTGCAACCTTTGCGGCAGCAACATTACCGCAAGCAGCAATTAAACGCTCCTCCGCTAATCCAACCATAAGATGGTAAAAACCACCATCAACTTTTCCAAGAACATTTTTTTCTGAAAGCTTAACATCACTAAAAAAAAGCTCAGCAGTATCTTGTGACTTTAGACCCATTTTTTTGAGGTTTCTTCCTCTTTCAAAACCTTCCATACCACGTTCCACCAAGAACAATGTCATAGCATGAGGGTTGTCTGGGTTAGTTTTCGCCGCCACTATTATTACATCAGCATTTATGCCGTTTGAAATATAGGTCTTTGAACCATTTAAAACCCACTCGTCCCCGACTTTTTCAGCATGGGTTTTCATTCCGGCCAAATCAGAACCTGCATCTGGCTCCGTCATGGCGATAGCGAGAATAATTTCCCCAGTAATCATGCCTGGAATAAAACGTTGCTTTTGTTCTTCCGTAGCAAAATGCTCAATATAGGGACCAACCAATCGACTATGTAATGTAATGAAATAACCAGAGTCACCATGATTTGCATTTTCCTCTACCAAGATCTGCTCATAACGAAAATCTTTCAGGCCTAAACCACCATACTTTTCATCCGCCCACATACAAAGAAAGCCCATTTCTCCTGCTTTGAGAAACGCTTCTCTGTCCACAACCCTTTGTTCTCTCCACCGCTCTTTGTGGGGTGCGATTTCTTTTTGAAAAAATTTTATTGCAGTATCTCGGAACTGCTCCATCTCAGGTAAAAAAGGTTTGCGTTGCATAAAAAACTCCTAATACTGCCAAATAATTGTTTGATTAAGGTCGAACCATTCCACTGCTAAATCGAGATAAGCATTTTCGATCATGGGTCGCTTGATTTTCATTGTTGGTGTCAGCAAACCATTGCCGGTAGACCAAATGTCTTCGGCAATAACAATAAATGAAATAACCTCATGGGCTTGTAACGTTTCATTTATTGATAAAAGAGCCTTTTTTGCACGTTTTTCAAAATGACAGCGCAAATCAGTATCCTGATATCGCTTGCGCTCCTCTATCCCCAAAGAAACCAAAGCAAACGGCTGCGGAAACCCTGAACCCATGACACACACAGATTCAAATTCTGCTAGAACATCAAATTTCTGTTCAATAGGAACGGGGGCAATGTACTTCCCCTTACTTGTTTTAAATATATCTTTAACTCTACCCGTGATTTTCAACCTACCCAAGTGGTCAATAACGCCACAATCACCCGTTTTGAAAAAACCATCCTCGGTGATTTCTGACTGGGTTTGTTCAGGGAGCTTAAAATACCCCAACATTTGCCCTGGGCTTTTTACATGTAACTCTCCCGATGTAGAAATCCTAGCCTCCACACCTTCAGCAGGGCTTCCTACATAACCAGCACGAACCTGTCCAGGTTTACTGACATGAGATGTGGCAAAGTTTTCAGACATACCATAACAATCAAGCATCTCTAAGCCTAACTGTCGATACCACTCTACAATAGCTTGAGAAATAGGAGCAGACCCCGTTAACGCAACGCGAGTCTCCTGCAATCCTAACTGTGCCAATATAGCTTTGCGAAGCCCATCTGCCTCCGGTGACTCGGTCTCAAGCAATTCGTTCTGCTCGGAGGTAAGCTGTTTCCCGACCGATGAATAAAACTTTAACCATAATCTGGGCACAGAGAAAAATACGGTAGGCTGCGCTCGCCTTAAGTCATCCGCAAAAGTGGCAATACCTTCCGCAAAGAAAACACAAAAACCAAAAAACAAAGACGATGTTTCTACTATAGCTCGCTCCGCTGCATGTGCTAACGGCAAATATGACAGCATACGATCAGCTGGCGTCATATTGAACGCCCCCTGAAAACCTTCACACACGGCCAACATGCTACGATTACTATGCATCACCCCTTTCGGGACCCCTGTACTGCCGGAGGTATAAATAATAGTTGCTAACGCGCCAGCATCAGGGAGCACAACCGGCTCAATAAGGTCGTTGCTAGCAATGACCTTATTCCAACATGTAGCGCCTGACATTGCGGGGGCTAACGGCAAAGCAATTTTCGGCAATGCTGAGGGCAACGCTGTTTCCAAAACATCCCAATCTTCACCATCAATATCCATTTTACCAACGAATATCAAACGAGATTCACTATGATCAAGGATATAATTAATACCATCGCTATCCAAAGAGGGGTATAGAGGAACAGAAACATAGCCAGCCAACATAATTGACAAGTCAGCCATGATCCAATGCGCACTATTTTTTCCTAGTATCGCAATCTGGCTATTTGCCGGTAACGATAATGATCTCAGGTAACAAGCCATCCTCTTTACCTGATCCACTACTTCAGCCCAACTTAAACTGAGCACAGCCCCGCCGGGCATCGGTTGTACTAAAAAGGGAGCATCCGGCTGCTCACGCCCCCACTTCAGCAATTGTCCAACAAGTGTCACATCAGAGTTCTTAATCATATAATTTTTAACCTGTAATCCACTAAATTTATGCTGCAGCCTTGGATTTTATTTCTGCTAACATTCGATCCAATTCAGGGCGCCATTCTTTTATTAAGTTACTGTTATCATCTTTCCAAGGATGAAAATCAAACTTAAAATACTCCAAAAGAAAAGGAGCTGATTTACGTAAATACCCTGACTTCTTTCCAAGACCAAACATCCACCACAAACCTTTAGCAGTACCAGAAAAGCTAAAGTTCTTTCTATCTTCAATCATAAATAGGGCCGTTCCATAAGACACAAAAACACTCAGGAATGCTAATGCTATTGCATAGCCATAAACCCTACGTGCATAACTTCCATCTACGGCTTCAAATAAATCATACGTCACTGCTTTATGTTCAATTTCTTCAATTGCATGCCAAACCCATATTGGACGTACCGCAGGGTCAACTTGATTGATAATATCGGGATTACGTAGAACCATATCACCAAACAAAGCGGTTAAATGTTCCGCTGCTCCAGTGATAGCCATCTGATCTTTTTCTGGCATCCCTTTGACCAACGGCACCCACCATTCGATAAACGCTTCCAGCTTATCAACAGGAATCCCTCGTTTGACCATAAAATCATTAATAATTGAGTGTTCATTTGAATGGTGTGCTTCTTGACCAATAAATCCGCCACAATCTTTATTAAGCGCTTTATTTTCAGAAATATCTGCACGAAAAAGTCGTACACTATGGATCATAAAACTTTCACCCTCTGGAAAAATAGCTGAAAATGCGGTCAAAAAATGGGTTAAGAAAGAGTTATTATCAAACCAATACGTTGGCGTAGCATCATCCAACTTCATGCCTAATGGTTTGGGCTTAATTGACACAGAGTCGGGGCGTAATGCTTTTGCATACCAAGTTAATGTATTTGTTGCTGACTTTAATGTGTTTGTTGCTGACATATTCATAATCATTAACCTTTGAATTGCTTCTGAATGGATTACTTTTTTTTCGCTAAGAAACACGAAAGCTTACTTTACAAGAGATGCCTCTTTGTTCTCAGATGCCAAAACTGCAACGCCTAACGCAGAGTCTTTCGACGACCCTCTGTTGGCTTCTTGATAGGATATAGCCAATGCATTTTTAAGCCGGTAATCTCCAGCCAATCTCCATTCCAATAAGGGTTGTGCTACACCTCTCAATAATAAAACAGCCCCCAGCCAACGCGGTGCCCACATACGCGATGAACGTCGCTGAATACCTTTCTCAATAACATCAACTGCATCGGACAAAGGAGCTGGCTTACGAACAAAATCAGGTACCATGAGTTCCATCTTTGCTAACGCAGGGTGCATTTTTCCACCTTTAACCAGATCGGTATCAATGGCTCCAAAATACGCACAACCCACACCCACACCTTCTGCGCTTAATTCAATTCGAAGGCTATCTGTTAATGCCTCTACAGCAGCTTTAGACGCAGCGTACGCTCCCATCAACGGCCCATGGGTTAATGCCGCCATCGATGCAACCGTTAACACATAACCTTTACTTTCTCTTAAATGTGGCAAGCAGGCATGTAATGTATTCCAGACACCAAACAAATTCACATTCAATGTTCTCTCAATTCCCTCTGGCGCAACCCCTGACAAAGGTGATACATGATAAATCCCAGCATTAGCTATGACGACATCAAGTCCACCAAATGACTCGACGACTTGATCCACAGCACTTTCCACCGCAGTTTTATCACTAACATCCGCTTCAAAATAAATCGCACCTTCACCTAACTCATTGGCAACACGTTCGAGCTGAAGAACCTCAAGTCCAACTAAAGCAACCTTTGCGCCTTGTTCATGCAATCGTCTTGCTACAGCGGCACCAATCCCTCTTGCTGCGCCAGTGACAAGAATTCTCTTGCCTTTCATTTTGAATTTTCTAGCCATGATTAATCCACCTGCTCAACAGAGTTCACAACATATTTATTGACATCAAACTTCCTTGAATTCCAACGATGCATAAAACTCCAACTTGGCCACAAGCCTGCGTTTCCGCCCTCTGCATTTTGGAAATAACTATTACAACCTCCTGAGACCCACGATGTTTTCTGGCTACGCTCATTGACTTGATTCGTAAACGCGTCCAACACATCTTCACGCACATCTACGTTTTTCAGCCCTTTCTCACGCATCGTCTTAACTGCATTAGTAATATAGCCGGCCTGAGTTTCTAACATAAACACTGCAGACTGGTTACCAGCCGCAGAGAAAGGCCCCATCATCATAAATAAATTCGGGAATCCAGCGATAGATGTTCCCATAAAGGCACGAGGGCGAGAGCCGAAGTATTCCGCCAGAGACGTGCCAGTTTTACCAAATAATTTACCGCTAATTTGATGAGGGGAACGAAATCCTGTCGCATAGATTAGCGTATCAATCTCATGCTCAACCCCTTCTGAATCAACAATTCCTTTTTCAGTTATTTCTTCAATTCCAGAACAAACTAAATCCACATTTTCTTCTTGTAACGATAGGAAATACTTACTGCTAAATACGGGGCGTTTGCAGCCAAAGCGATAAGTAGGAGATAGTTTTTCTCGTAGATCTTTATCTTTAACTTGCTTGAACAAGTGGTACCTTGCTGCCGCCTCGAAGGGGACAAGAAATCGCGAGTCGACAAACTGAGGTAACCCCACTAAACCTTCGTAAGCCGTATACCACGCGGCTCTAATCCCACGCTGTAAAAAAGGCACATAACGAACCGCGGCTCGCTTTAACGTTGACGTTGCTATATCAACTCTTGGTAATACATGGCTAGGTGTTCTTTGAAAAACGGTTAAATGCTCTACCTCAGTTTGAATCTCTGGAACAATCTGTATAGCCGTGGCCCCAGTTCCCACAATAGCGACCTTCTTTCCTTTAATATCATAATCATGATCCCAATGAAGCGAATGAAAAGACGACCCTTTGAAAGATTCAGCGCCCTTAAACTCTGGGATTACCGCTTCACCAAATGGCCCAGTAGCCGTAACTAAAACGCTGCAGGTATATTTTCCTTGGCTTGTTACTAGCGACCATTGCTCTGCTTTCTTATCCCAAGTGGCTTTTATTAACTCGTGGTCAAACCGAATGTTAGGGTACAAGTCAAAGTCTTTTGCCACGCCTTTGAGATAACCAAATATTTCTGACTGATTCCCATGTGTCTGCGCCCATGAAGGGTTTGGCGCGAAAGAATATGAATATAGGTTTGATGCTACATCACAAGCACATCCAGGGTAGGTATTATCACGCCACGTTCCGCCCACCTCTTTAGCTCGTTCAAATATATGATAATCCTCAATACCAGCTTCCTGAAGCTTGACTGCTAGTGCCATTCCTCCAAACCCAGCTCCTATTATCACTAC
>CAJXZM010000013.1 GCA_913063125.1 uncultured Gammaproteobacteria bacterium
GGTGTAACCCAGTCTGCATGCTTAGAGTAAAGTACTTTACCACTGTCGAGATCCATAACAGCCGCTTTTACAGCGCCCAACTGGATTTTAGCGGTATCAACATTCGGAAAAGAGGCACTTGCAGTGGAACCTATCCCAATAGTTAGGTACACAAGTAGCGATAGTAAAATTTTGAAGTACACGAATCACTTCTTCCCAGTTAGTTTGTTAGGTTAACCCCACTTAAACATTTCCCTTCTGCCTTGGGAAGGAATCGTTTCGTGTTTCCCTGTACTTCTTGTGGTTCGCAGCGCAAATGTCACAGGTTGCTCTACGTTTCTTCAACAAAGCCGGTATTGAGATTGTCGCGATGCTCAATAAAGGTCAAATGAAGAAAAACTTGGCCAGCTCTTTATCGACAGCAGATCAATTCTACGCTTTAGCTCCGTAAGTCGAAACCGCTTCGATGCTTTTCACTTCAAATGTGAGGTTTGCGACGAAACCGAAATCACTAGTTCCCCTATAAGTGCCCATTCATTTTGTAATAGAGTGTAATATTTTTTTTATAGCTAATGTTCTAAATTATTTAAGCTTTAAGTGATCTTGAAACACCATTTAGTGCAACCCCTGACTTCGTGACATGCTTATGTAAGTCTACTCAATGGTGAACCTATAAATTAACTATAATGGAGAATATCCTATGGCTGATGCACCACATGCTATGTCCAGCACACAAACCGTAAATACTCCTTTAACCATCAACTGCTCTTCTCAAACGTCATATAGTGGCAGTCCAAATCAGACAACTCAGGTCGTCTTTAGCTATCAGGGTAATATCCTTTGGGCAACGATGGTAAACAATACCATGACAACTCAAACCCTGACTGAAGGCTCTTCAGCAGGACCGGTAAAACTAGAAGAAGGTTCCAAAGTTGTGCTACAGAACTTGGGGGGGACGTTTAACATTTTATTCACTGGAATTATTAAAGACAGTGGTTCCGCCAATAACTTCAATGGCACCAATATCGGTTCTTTCACAATATCTTAATAAGGTGTCTGAGCCTTGGCCTAAGTTGTATCCGGTTTTATAAAGACATCGGAAGATTTGGGCTAAAGGCGAGGAGCATATCTTTGGAAGCTAAGGATTAATGGTGAGTATTCCTTTGAGGTTCTATAGAGAGCTGCCTTTTTTTTGGTTTTTCAGTTTATTGTACTTGCTTACTTTGGGTCTATGGACTGAAAGCACTATAGCATCAGAGCTGAAAACATCCACTGCACACACTCAACGCATATCGTCATCCTGCAAAACAGAATCTCCTTTACTTCCCGGAATGACGGTGGCCCGACAAATGGGCCCTATTGATTTTATTATTCACCTTTCCAAAGCGACTGCTCAAGTAGAAGTTACTGCAAGGATGGGTAGTGTACAAGTTTCAGGTTTGATAATGACAGTAGCAAAACCCACAGTCACGCTTAATATTGCTGACGGCAAGCATCGTGTTTCTGGCAGCCTGGGGGCTTTCTTTTGCGATCCATCAATAAACTCACATATTCTTGCAGACTTTTCCATGAAGACTCTTAATCAGGGTAAAAAGAATGCCGCCAATAATAGCAATAAAAAAACATTGGAGGTTTATCGTGGAGATCTAATTACTTGGGAGAGTCCCCAGCGAAGAGTTTTAAATAACTACAGTGTTTTTATCCTGCCCGAGCTGGAAGCACGAGTTCAACTTATAGACAATTACCTTTCAGGTACTCCCCTTGTGGCGCAGCTCACGTTCTATTACAGCAATCAAGTTATTGCCAGCTATCTATCAATGTCCACTATTACCGAGATTGATATGCAACAAGCATCTGTCGGTAATGTACGAATAGAGAAAGGCGGAAAAATCAATTTCCGCCCGGCAACATCTCTACAGACTGGGCAGTTAAACCTTAACGTCAGTGTGAGCACACTTAATCCAGAAAACACTGTTCAATACAATGGAGCACTTGCCGAATGGACCTGGATAAAGGGCAGAGGCGACAATTGCAGGGGATAACTATCTATTGCAGAGGATATTATGATTGAAAGTAACTCAGACATTCCAGTTTATATTCAAGTTGAGTACAGTGCCGCTTATGCACTCCCCGCCGATAGCGGTTATGGGTGGTGTGGTTATATATTGCCTGAAGGCGTGCAAACAACGGCCACGCTGACGCCGTCCGAAGCGTTTAACAATCAAAATGGCCACTTCCTATTTGCTCCTGAAGAGCCATTAGCGCTGAAAAGCAACCCTAAGACTTTTCTAAGCAGCTTCTATACATTTATTGATCAAGTAGGGGGCGGTAACTTTGTTGGCCGAGCACTCCTATGGTTGCCCAAGGCAATCTTACCTGACGTTGATGACTTTGACCGTTACGGAATCCGTTTTGTTGAAGGCACCATTATCAGTCCGGGATGGACGGTTAAGAACAATCTGAATATTCATTTGGGAAGCCACCTCAGGTTTTATATAAATAACGGCTGCACCGTTAGTTATGATGAAGGCTTAAACGCGATACAGTTCAAAACCGGCAGCGTGACAACCAATAAATTGGGGTATCAGGACAGTATTAGTAATGATACCGGTATCGGTATGCCAGATGGCTCCCGGATGGCCTCGCAGATTTTAACGGGGGATCATGCAGGAAGCCTACAGTTCACTTCAACCTATAAAGCTAAGACCGCACTGAAGTATTTCTCTACCGGTTTTGGTTATAGCGTCAAGTATCAAGGCGTAAAAGAGCCACTGTTTTATTCGGTTTTCGACGCCAACCAACTAACGGATACACCTATCGATTTGGTGACGGTACTGGATTTGCTCGACACGACCAATGATGCTATGACGGATGCCGATCTTGCCAACGGTTTCTTCCGCACAGGTTACGCTTTTGCCCCGCAGGGGCTTAATATTGCCAGCTGGTTTCGCACCAGCAAAAATCACCCTATCACTCTGCGCCCTCTCGGTGGTAGTGACACTAACGGCCAACCGAAAGCTTTTTCCGGTGGCCTGATATTTTATGAAACCCCCGAACTACAACATGGTGCACCGATTTATGGCATGACCCTCGTTGGCGACTATGCCTTAACCGTACCAGGCTACAAGCAAAACCCAGACGAAATGCAAATGTTGTGCGGTCTGTTTGGCATGGAATGGCTCAGTTTTATGCCCTATGATTCCAGTCAATCCGATGACAACAATGACCGCTTGCGGTTTCTACCCTGTCAGGGAGGTTATGCACCAGTATTCCCTTTTACCACTGCAAACTTAGTTAACCCTGGCAGTGGTGAAGTAGTGCCGCGACTGGACCTGGAATATCGTATTTCCTGGGCCAACCTGGTCGCCGGTGCTTCACAGACTGCTTACAGTGCTCAACCGGAAGGAAGCGCGCTTTACGGTAACCCCTCGGGAGATGATGTCACGTTGCTATCCTCGAAACCACCGGCAACCAAGCTGCCAACGACAGCCGGTTTCGCCTTTCCTATAGTACCCTACGCCGGTACGATAACAGCACCAACGGGACTCGATCTGAACAGTTTCGAAAGTGAAATTCTTTCAGCAACCCGCAAAACACAAATCAGCGCGGCCACCATCGATGTGCGTCAAAAAGCGCGTGCAGATAATCAGATCAAATTAAAACAGCGAGCACAAGCCACTACACCCGAACCACCGCAGAGAATCACCACACCGCAGGGCTTACTGGTTGACCTGGCCAATGACGGCGTGACTTACGAAAAAGTATTACTGGCAAGATCACAAGAAAGTGACAGTAGCTTTCTCGATTTTGCTCTGAAAAACCCGACAACCGATATGTTAGAAGCCTTGCAGACTAACCAGTTATTTTTGGTTGGGGTCAACCCCGCTCCCTTTTCTAGTGACGGCGCCAGTTTTCTCAATAAAATTGTTATCAATGACTGGAATTTTGTCGCCGATGTTGGCGAAGGGGCACAGGCAACCAGCTACCACAATGTCATGTTGATAAAATTTTGCACCGGTAGCCTGAAGGAACGGGTTACGAATCCAAACCGCTGGACGATGCCTGAAAGTTTCTCCCTAATCAATGGAGCTACTAGCAGCATGAGCGGTCTGGCTTATACCGGTCTTTCACAGTGGTTACAAAACTATATTGCAGAGGCTGAAGGCAAGGCGGAAGTCGAGGGGCCGAATGGTCTTTACAGTAACTTCGTCAAACTGGTTCAAGACCCCAATTGGAACGGTATTATCGTTCTTAACGCCAATTTGCCTCTAGACTCTCTGCCTTCACAGATTGCGGGGATTGCTGCGGGTATCGACTACAGTCGCTTCCAGGCACATCATTTCGGTGCTTCGGTTTCGCGGGTGAAATATGAGAGTGGCAGCCTTGACGTACAGGGAATCTCCAGCCTATTTGGCCTGATTGATTATCAAAACCCGGCCTACGAAGCGGCGGTTGCTGGTGGTGCATCGCAGGGCACCTCAATCCAGCTGCCGACTAAGAATGGCTACGCCTTTTCCGTATTACAGTTACAAGTGCTGTTCGTGCAGTCACGCATGGCGACGTTTAACAGTTATATCCAACTCAGTATGGATACATTGTTTGGTTCGGATATTACCAATACCCAGTTTTCTGATCAGGCCAGCCCAATTAACGCCATGGTACTTAAGGGCACAGCCCTGCAACAGAATGGCACCACTACTTATGTATACGAGCAAACTGGCGGTTATCTATTCGGGCTCGACAGCAACGTACTCCCCATGATCTCGGTTAACCGGGTGCAATTTAATACCCTCGGTGCTTCTGATAGCGGGGTGACGCTGAACAGCCGCTTTTTGATGTGGGGGCGCTTGAACTTCGCTCTGCTTGAAACCAACGCGGTCACCCCTACTCCCTTTGACTTGCTGTCTTTTGGCAGCGATAAGGGTGAGGCTCTTGGCAATCAGGGCTTGGCATACGCCAACCTTGATATTGATATGAGCTTTCCAGCAGCGACACCTAACGCTACCAACTTTGCCTTTGATACCGGTCACCTAAGCTTTGACCTGGCGGGAAGTACAGTGCGAGGCCAAAGCCTGTTCAAAGGCTTTGCACTACAGATCAAAAAGTTTATCGCTGCCACTAAGAGCCAGCAGCCCAAAGACTACAACTTCTTAACGGTGCAACCACAGGGGCTATCACTGCAACCACTGACCGGGGACTGGTATGGTATTAGCTTCAAGGTCACTATGGGCACGCCAGGGGCTTTGGTCTCAGGGACGGGCTTTGAATCTGATCTGTTGCTGGCTTGGTCACCCTCAAGCACGACCAAGGAGAAGAATGCGGCGCTTTTCGTTGGTCTCAGTTTGCCCGGTGCCGCACCCGGTGCCAGCGCTTTCTCCTTGCAAGGAGTCTTTAAGGTTTCCACTGGGCCGATCAAACTGCTTTATCAAGATGTACCCAATGATGCCAGCGGTAGTAAGTTCTTTAATCTGCAGTTAACCAATATCGGCATCAAGATTCTCGGCATCGCGAAGCTGCCGCCCGGAGCGACGATTCAGTTTTTCCTGTTTGGCGACCCCAGTAATACCGGCAGTCTCGGTTGGTATGCTGCTTATGTACAGGATCAGTCCTCGAAAAAAAGCACACCAATGTTAACCCAAATGACAGAGGGCAGCGTTTCGCCCTCTGTCGATAAGGTCACGACCAAACAGAGGGAAGCTTAATCATGGCGCGAATACTGTATTGGAATATTCAGCAATTTGGAGTTAACAAAATTCGGATGCTTGGTCTCAAACGCAACCATGCTGGAGTCCTACAGCCTGATTATGAGGCACAAGATCGGAGACAGCTCATACTGCGCCATATTACCAGTTTCAACCCGGACATTTTTGTTGTCATCGAGGTGGCAACGGGGGCCAATGCCGGAAGCTCTTTGCTGACCCAGACTGGCGGCTGGGATGGCTGTAATTTATTGAGGCAACAATTGGCTGGATTGCCGGGTGCTCCACAATGGAATCTGGTTCCCCCCCTTGTGGTGGGAATGGGGGGTCGAGCTGAAGCTGTCGCTATCTATTACAAGCGCACAACCAATGCTGGTAACAGTCTTTATTTTACTGGTCCTAATCAATGGTCAAATCTTGGTAATGGCCAAACGTTCAATCCTGGTGTTATGCCTGCACCACTGCGAGCGGCCTATCCTGCGCCCTTTAATGCTGCCTGCTACCCCAATGGTAGCCGGGCAATTCCAGCCGGAACACTTCACAATACAGGCATACAAGAAAACCAATGCGCTGCCCGTGTAAATTTTGTTGATGGAGGGGGCGCTGCAATTAATTACAATGGATTGCGCTCACCCTATATGGCAACTTTTAGTGAAATTAATGGTGGCGGAGTCATCGTTCAGGATATAAGTCTATTTGCCGTTCACTCCCCGCCAAACCACACGGCACAAAACTATTTGAATGGTTTAGCCAACGTCGGAGACATCAGCGCCGCTCTAGGGGCAAATGAGGCGCGAGTGATTGTTGGAGACTTCAACCTGAATCTGCTTAACAACGGCAATAACGCTAATAACTACTATAACAACCTTACGGCACTTGGCTACGCTAAACAGTTAGATCCAGCCGGGGGGCCACCAGTACCTTTGGATGGCTATCAAGGTTATTTCACAACACATATAAAAAATGCCGCTAACTCCTCATTTTGGTCAACCAATGCCGGGAATATTTTTTATCCAGGGTATAACTATCTTGGTTCATCGATGGTGAATAATTTTTATTCCATTGACAATATTCTTGTTAGAGGAGGAGCCCCTAACAATTTTACCGTTTCAAACTCCGTAACAGGTACACCACTAAATATTGTACCCGGCCCTGTTCCGGGTGCCCCGCCTCTCGGTAATGTCGCTTTTCCCTCCTCTTTTCAAAACCCCCCAGGGGGATGGCCTGCTAATCCTGCACCACAGTTTCAATTAGGGGATAACCAAAGATATAGAGACTGGCGCAACTACGGCCATATCCGTTCGACCAGTGATCATCTGGCTCTCTACGTCGAAGTCTGAATTAAAGGAATCAAGCCATGGCTAATAATGCACTCACCAATCTCGCAACAAAAATCACGGCTGATGCCGCTGCCGGGCCGGTTACACTGACTCAAGCTTATTTGGTGGCAGGGCTAAATGACAGCTCGATAACAGTACCTGAACAACTCGATGCGAATCTTAAAGCCGCCTTTCAGTCGAATGAGAACGGGCTGACACTGACTATCCAGGCCGACAAAGTCAGCGAGCCAGCCAACAATAGCTTCAATGTCACAGAGGTGTCAGCCAAATTTATCGACAAGCAGATTGATAAGGGGCTAACGCTAACTTTTTCTATTAGCGGTGATAGTGATACCCAAACTCTTGGGGTAAAAATTGTCACCAAACCAGCCTCCTGGTCCTGGTCGGATCTATCGTCAATTGCCACCGGTTTTCCCTTTGACCTAACCAGTATCAGCGGTGCAATATTTACATTTACCGCTGCCAGTGGACCGATACAAACTTTTGCTGCACAGTTGACACCACCGGATCAATTCAAGCCAATGGTGGCCATTCTAGAGGGGTTGAACTTCCCAGCCGCAGCCTTGCCCTTTAACGGCACAATGAACTTTTCCAAGGTTGATGGCGACCAAGTATTGCTGCCAACGACCAAAATCGAAGCACCCTTTTCGGGCTCTTCCGGTAGTTATAAACTACTGTTTCTAACGGTTGATGTACCGGTCTTTGGCCTGGAGATCAGCCCGCCGGAATTGCAGAGTGATGGCAATACCGAAGATGATTTTTACGATCAATATATCTCCCTATACTTCGGGATAAATTTACACGTTGAGGACGATGGCGGGAAAAAAGTGATCTATCAAATGCGCACTTATGCCGCTTTTAGTCCGGGTAAACAAGAGCCGCTGACTGCGGATAACTACCCTTTCAATTTTACCCTTGGCCCTGCAAGTAATAGCGATGCCTTATTGACGCCAGCAACGGTTATTTCCGTACTGACTAACAATCAAGGCAGTTTCTTCGAAGGCACCCCGCCGCAATTACAACAGTTTTTGACCGGTGTCGGTCTGCGCAGTTTCTCGCTCTATGGTGTCTACAACAAAACCCCTCAACTGCAAAACACCTCTGTTACTATCGGCGCTGATCCCAAAGTGATTAACACTGACCACCCCTGGACGCCCTTTGAGGACCCCACCAACGGTATCAACTTTGGTATTACCGATTTTAATTTGGATTGGTCAATTATTAATGACTTGAGTGAGGCAGACAGCAAAAGCCAATCCAGTTATTTGTTCCAGACAAGTTTTATACTACTACCGGATGTGTTCGAGGCGCTTCCACCTAACCAAAACGGTTTGTTCGAAATACAATTCAGTTCAAATATGATACTCAATGCCAGTTTCGATGGTACCGCCAGCCTCAATACACTTATCGATAAACTATCGGCGGGGCTAATTGCCATCCCCGAAAGCTTCGTTAGTGTCTCTGTTTCCAACGTCAAGCTGGATGTCGATGTCAGCGCCAAAAGTTACCAGTTCAGCACCGACTTCGACATTGATGTAAACCTGTTTACCATTGGTGACAACCCAGCACTGGCGATCAGCGATGGTCAGTTGGCCTTCGGTGCAGTTACACCGACAAACAGCAGTTCTAGCTCTTCGAACAGTTCTGCGGGCAAATCGCTGGTCACTACCGCAGAGGACAAACCACAAACTACCTATACTGCTCGCATCAGTGGATTTGTTGGTGTCGGCCCCCTGTTTGCTAATGCCAGCCTTGATTACGAAGGCACAGGTAATGATAAAACCTGGAATGTAGCGGCACATTTAGCACAGCCAATTGATGTCGAAACCGTGGTTAAACAATTCCTTAGTTTCGGGGGTAGTTTTCAGTTCCCGGATTTTTTGCCCGGCGACCTAACCATCAACACCCTTGGTATTGATGCCACTATTCAGTCCGGTGGTAGCGCCCAAAAGAGTTATACCCTGACAGGGGGGGTCAAGTGGGAATTTGATCTGGGTGAAGCCTTCTCGGTAGACACGCAGGCGATGTTAACCCTTAACTACGACAGTGCCAAAACAGCGGCACAACAATATAGCGGCGAAGCCTCAACCATTTGGGACTTCAGTTTTCTCAACGACAATGTTCTGCTGGCCTACAGTCTCAAACCAGATAACGACGGCAGCAACGCCGTGATGACAATGACTTGGGAAGGTTTAATATCAACCTATAGCTTCGACAAAAAACAACTCGCCTTCACCCTGAAAAACTGGAGCCTCGGTAAACTTATTCAGAAATTGGTACAGAGTTTGGGCGACCCCTATTTCACACTGGAATCCCCCTGGGACATACTTAATCAGATTTCACTGGACGGTTTGTCACTGATCATTAACCTGGAGGACAGTAGCGGTAAGAGCAATCCCAGTATTTCGGCCAAATATAGCCTGTCGAGCCCGATAGATCTCGGTTTTATCAAGATCAACGGCATCGTTTTCTCACGCAAGGAGGTTGATGGTAGTCAGAAAATCAATTTGGCTATTGACGGCTCTTCTGTACTGCAAAGTATTTCCTCCGGCGCAGACAAGCAAAGCTGGGACAATTTGCTCTCTCCAGACAAGGGCCAACCGGTAGACAAAATGCCCTCCGTACCAGGGCACGGTAATCAGTATTTCAACCTGCCATTACTGGCTTTGGGCCAACGCATTGGCATCACGGGTTATCAGGGCTTCAATAACACCAAAGACGTTATCGAAGCCCTGGCAAAACTGCCTTCAACCACTGGTGACAGCAACCCCGTCAACCCCGATGCCAGCGATGCCGCTAAAGGCACGCCCTACTATGACCGCAATGCCGGTTGGCTGATTGCTGGTCACCTCCAATTACTTAAAGCGGGTGACGACTGGACTGTTGATGCCATGCTGGTATTCAATGATCCCAACCTCTACGGTCTGAGATTGGAGTTGGCAGGAGGGAAGGCCAAGGCACTGGCGGGTCTGGTACTTGATATCCTCTACAAGAAGATTACAGACGATGTCGGCGTTTACCAAATTGACTGGACCTTCCCCGATAGTATTCGCAATCTTAACTTCGGTGCCGTCTCAGTTGTTCTGCCGTCTATCGGCGTAAAAATATACACCAACGGTGATTTCCTCATTGATATCGGCTTCCCCTATAACATGGACTTCAGCCGTTCCTTCTCGTTCTCAGCCATCATCTATGGTGTACCTGTTCACGGTTCAGGTGGTATCTATTTTGGTAAGCTTTCCGCAGTAACAGCGACGCAAGTACCGACAACCACAAAGGGAACCTTCGACCCGGTAATCACCTTTGGCCTCGGCATGCAGATTGGACTGGGGTATAACTTCAGCAAAGGTCCACTCAAGGCGGGTTTTGCTTTAACCGTTTTTGGTATTCTAGAAGGTACCATCGCCACCTTCCATCCCTATCAGATTACCGATGGCAGTAGTAATACACCGGTTCAAAACGATTATTATTTTAATATCAAGGGCACGATCGGTGTTCTCGGCAAACTCTATGGCAGTGTCGATTTCGCTATTATTTCCGCATCACTTACCGTCAAGATTACCCTGTCACTGTCAGTGGCTTACGAAAGTTATCAACCTATCCCGATTACTGTGCGGGTGACAATAAGCGTTAGCCTCAAGGTCAAAGTGAATCTCGGCCTATTCAGTTTCAGTATCAGTCTGTCCTTTCACGCTGATATTGCAGAACGTTTCGACATAGCCTTGCCGGATCAGGGAACCGCACCCTGGGCCGACAGCGGCCACCAAATTGCCGCCAGGAACAGCAGGTTACTGTCAATGCATAGCAGTATGCTAATGAACTTTGCCGCCATGCCCCTCTCCGATGTAGCTCTGATACGGAAGACCACAGCAAAGCCAGTACTCAATATGTATGTTACGCCCCAGTTTTCAGTTATGGCCAACGAGGGCCAGACCGATTATAGCCAGCAAGATGGCGCGTTCATTTGCCTGTTCTCTATGGATGCTCCATCAGCAAGTGGGGAAGCGGGCAACGGCGATAGCAGTCTTGATCGTTTATGTGCTGACTACTTCCCCTGGCTTCTCGGCAAGTTAAACATTGCCACCACAAGCAATAACAATCTGGGCGAATTACAAGATGCGTCCGTATCAAAGGATAAATTACAACTGGGTTTTGAGCGGCTTGCCGATTCGGCTAATCCGCCTTTTAGCATCGCCGACCTTCTCACATTCCTGTCCAGTTTCAACATCACAATCACAACCCCGGACAGCGGTAATCAGGGGCAGGTAGAGAAGATCCTTAACGCCGGAGCCATGATGTTCCCAATGTTTGATGGACTGACCCTGAGTGTCCCTCAATCTGGCGATATCACAAAAAGTGCGGACATCCCTCTCGAAAGCTACGTCACGGCTAACCAGAGCTACCTTGACACAGTAGCCACCCTGTTTGAGCAACTGGCTGCAGTCGTCAGCGCCGATAACAATAACCCCACTCAAAATGTTCTCGCGGACGTTAATGAAAGCGGCGAGTCCATGGCGGCGATGATATTCATCGATGCCTTTATGATGATTGGCCGACAGTTATTACAGGCTGGGCTGAATGCCTTCAATGACTATGCCTATAATCTTGCCAATGGCAACAGTGTTGAAACGATTTTGACATGGGCTAATACGGATCGAGGTAACAACCTGACAGTTGCCGATGTTGTTTCACCCAATCTCGATTTCCCTCTAAACGGGGGCGAAACACTAACACTGCCGCTTAAACCTTATACTCTACAGCAAAGTGATACATTGACCTCTGTGGCTACAGCTTATAGCGACAATAATAGCAACCCTCGCTGGACAACCACCGAGGAGCAGTTGGTCAATACCAATGGCAACAGCCCTGTATTAAAACCAGGGATCGAGGTGACGTTGACGATAGGCAACGACCCAGAGCAAACAGTGACCACTGGGCCGGGAGAGACCTTTAACAGCCTTGCCAGCGCCTTTGGTGTGGAACTTTCAACACTGGCAAAACAGTCTGCACTCTTTACCATCACGGACCTGTTGCGTCAGGGCATACCGTTACTTCTGCCAGGGCTGGCTTATCAAATAGCTGATAGCGGTGACAGTTTGAAGTCGGTCAGTAGCACCTTTGGCCTCACCGCTGCCGACCTCTTCCCAGCAGATTCTGACCTCAATCAGAACGTGGTGCTGTTCAGTACGTCGGCAGATACGATATTTGCCCTGACCGCGTTGACACAATTAAATGCCAGTGACATTTGGGACGTGCTAAACACGACTGATCAAATCTCACAAATTAGTGGGATGGTTTCTCGCTTTTTACTCTACGGGTTGCGTCTACCGGGTACTATGAGCGGTAACAGTGGTCTCAATTTAAGCGGTGACTTCCTCTATCCCAAGGATCAAGACAGCTACGGTCTCTATCAGTTGACGGGGCAGCAGTTCCCAACCCCAGCCGATCTGCCTAGCGGTAGTGATTACGATATTTCGATCAGCCGCTCCGATAGCAGTCATGGTGTTGACCTTTCCTTCATTACAATAGAAAACACGGAAGGAACAGGTAGCAGCGGCAGTATGACACTGACGACGGCTTTTAATACGCTGTCCTCCATACTTGCTTATGCACGCAAGGGGGTATTCAAACCGGCGCCTACCTTCACACTTGAACCAGGGGCACTTCGCTCTCCCAACTCATTGGCGATCAAGAGTTTATCTCTATGGGCTTCCTCCGATGTCAATCAGCTTCAGAGTCTTTGCCAAGACGGCAATACCAATGCTGATAATAGCCAACCGCAAGTGCAACCGATACTGTGGTCACTTCCGAACAATCTAATCCAGCTTCTGAACCGGCGCACAGGAACACTGGCCCCTGTGTTTAACAGTTTCAATGCCGCCCAAGCCTATATGCCAGCCTATGCGCCCTGCGTAATGACAACCGATACCGCAACCAATTTGACGACGACAACACCGGTACAATCTTATTGCTATGCAACCCGCGTTGATTTCACCGTTAAAAAGCTACCTCAGGCTGTATTGCAAGACGCCCAATCCCCCGCCAATCCACTGGTCGGTATGAGCTACGAAGTCGTTGCCCCTTCCGCCGTCGAAGCACAGGCATTACAGCAACTGTTAACGGCTATCAGCCAAGTGGGTACCGGTATTGTCAAAGACTTGTTCCTGTTGATGCCACAGGGTGATGCCAAGGCGACTAATCTTCTGAACCAGGCGCAAAGCGATTTCCTTGCCTTCCTGACACAGACCAACCTATCGACAGAAACCAATCCACCTCCGTCGAATTTCACTTCATTAGCCATGGCTGATCCGGCTGCACCTCGGGGCATCCTGAACCCAACGGACGAGTTTATCCAGCTGCTCTGGGAGCTGGCCACAGTGCGCTCAGGCGGCTATTACTTGAGCTACCAGGATTTTGTATCAGGTGCTGGGCTACCAGATGCGATCTTCGACGAAAGTGGCTCTGCGGTTCTAACGTTAGTTATTGCTTATGACAGTGGTAGCAATGGGCTTCAGGGAAAACTGGCAAATTTTGTTAATGCCTTTTTTACCACAGATACAGTATTGCAACAGGGCAGCAGCTTATCGCTACAATCAGTGTCAATGGAGCTGGATAGCCTCGCAACCGGATCGAACGACAGCCTGACAACTCTGGCAGCATTCTATGGCATTGGTGTAGGCCGCCTGGCGGAACTGAATCCCACCACAGCCTTAAATAATGACACCCAAATTCCAATTGAAGGTATTGTCCATCTAATTACGCCAGAAGAGGCCGACAACGCCGGAAACACGGCGGACAAAATCCTGGAAAACCTCGCCAATTACTATTCTGTCAATACGACCCAGGCAATTACCGCCAGTGATATACAAAATCAGAATCCAGGTGTGACAGCCGCCAGTGGTGTGGCGCTGTTTATTCCAACGGTGACGTACAAAATCTCGGCTAAAACAACACCGGGCAATACATTTATCAGCCTCTCCAGCTACTATGGTCTGGATATAGAGACAATTGCCGTTTCAGTAGCGACTGTGAAGGACATTTTTCCAGAGCAGGCAGTACTGAATATCAATAGCCAAACCTTCGACAGTCAACCCACCTTCGGTCAGGGCAACGCCGGTTTTACTCTGGAGCGCGATGACCCAGATTTCCCGGACGACCCAGGAACAGATTCAGAAGCTTATGCCACCGCTTACATGTATAACCTGTATTCAGTGTTAGCTACCGGCGTGGAGGCCTCGGCTACTTTTGAGCTTACCGATATGGCGCTTCCTTTCGGCCCACAAAGTGCAGATGATGGTAGCCACAAAATAGCAGCGGAAATGCGCGACCCGGTGAAACGGCGGCAGAAACTCAATGCCCTTGAAGCATCGACAGTCCAGACTTTCCAACATGCTATGGGTTTATCACGTCGGGCGACCACCAATGCCGCACCAGCTTCATCGGCTGATGGTCTACCTACAGCTGCAGACAACCCTTACATCGGTGTAGGTAGTTTTGCCCAAACTGATATGCGCTGGCGCGACCTCTTTGGCAATACCACGGTCACCCCCTTCGTATCGCCAGACACAGATTACCAAGGGGCGCTTAATGGCCAGGCAATGATTCTGCGATACACAGACCGCCTGATCGGTTTGGATAGCTGGCCGCAGCTTAGGGTTAACTACACCTATCAAGACAGCAAGCAGATCGATTTGATCATTACTATGATGCTGGATACCCAGGCCTACACGGCCAGTGGTACGAGTGACCCTGCGATTCAGGCCACAAAAGATCTCGGAATCTATAAGGCGATCTACTATCAGCTAAACCAATCCTACCAAAACCTGGAACTACCTTGGGCTTGCGGCAATCCGGTAAGCGTTGCTTTGACTCATACTTTGACGGGGGCGGTAGAATCACCTTTGTCGCTAAATCAGTGGCAACCATTGCGCAGTCATGTCAATGCGGCGATCTTATACTTGCAAGATATCATCAATGGTAAAACACCCACGCCACCTACAGCACAAACATTTGCGCTACCGGTTAGTTTAAGCAGTATTGTCAGTGGCAATATTCTACCATTGAGCGTCATGCTAACACTGTCGCGTAATCCACTATTGGTAGCACCTTCAGTCGCTGGGTTATCAGGTGGGCTGGCGGTGTCCAGTTCGATCCTGCCGACGCCAGATCCATTAAGTAGCGACTCTCAAACCAATCCCAGCGGCTATGCTCAGTTTGCCGCAACGTTTGAAAGTATTTTCAAGCAAGACGGTGATTGGTCAACCCGCGTAGGTATGGGAACCGCTGATCCCGGTGCAACCCCGGATGGACGTTCGCAGACATTATGGGCAGTGCGCTTTGCAGATAAAACCGGCGCGTCTGGTATTGCCTTTACTCTTGGAAAAACGCCTGGCTACTTCGCACCTAAACCCATTTCTCGATCCATCACTTCGGCTAAAGTACAGATATACCCAGACTTTGATCCCAGCCAATCCTTCCCTCCTCTCGGGGCAAATAAGCAAACCTTTGAGTTTACCGGCATTGACCAGAATGTTTGGTTCGAAAGTGTCTTGCAAGCAGTAGACGATTTCTTATCTCCCGAACAAACGCCTGCGGTGTTCTTGCTCGATAAACTACTTGGTGTCAAAGAGCCCACCAAAGACGGTATGCTTGGCCAGATTTTAACGGCGAAAAAGACCCTGGCAGAATCCATCAGCTCTACGGTGTTACCCATACTGTCAACCGGTCCGCAAAGTGGTGTGGCACAAGCAGCGGCAAAGGAGAAACTACACCAGGCACTGTTGAATCAGTTATCTAATGCCTATGAGGTGACAGCCTCCGTAGGTATGGACGCAGCGGTTTCCAGCGTTGATGAGAGTATCACTCTCTACGGCCAGCCGGTGGTTAGCTCAGACACTATAAGTCCAGAAACTATGACATCGCCGACATCGGCAAATATAGACGATTCGGCGAATAAGAACTACTCCTTCACAACCGGACGAATTCCCTTTGTAGAGGGAAGTAATGACAGCAGCCTCGGCTTTTTGTTTAACTCAAAGAATGAGACAGAGCAGGCCTATGTTACTCTGGGGTTAACCTACAAAATCACCCATCTTGAGCATGATATTAGCACGGTGCCGGGCATTACGGGCTACACCCAATCTAACTGGATTTCACTGATTTCCGGTTCAATTGACGTGCCTCTAGCAGGAAACGAGGATCTTAACCTCCCCGTAGTACTCCGCGCTCTGCCCGAACCGCCAACCCTGCAGGCACAAATGGCCTTGCCCAGTACGAATAAACCACAAAGCGTTGGCGAGCTGGCACAGTGGGATTATGATTTTGGTTATACTTACAACCGTTCGGCACAGGATTCAGTTAACGTTACGATTGAAATCAATCGTCCGCAGACAGATATAGAAAATGCGTCAGACGTGTCGGGTGATCTGGTTACCGCTCTGGCACAGTTTATTACACTTTCTCCGGTGGTATCAGCGTCCGTACGTTCACAGCTCGCTCAACTTGATGGCGACAAACCCAATCAGGAAAATATTGATTCTGCGCAAATAGCCGTATCAACCTTTGTCACTTTGGTGGAGCAAGTGACATCCGCCTATGAAGCCTGGGCCAAGCCTTCGTTGAAGGCAATGGCGTTTATTGCACCGCAACCATTGACCCTGGACTTTACCCTGACGCTGACACCAATGACATTAACAATGGGCGAAGACCCCATCGCTCAAACCGATCTGTTAAATGTACAGTTTACTAATAATGATGGTACTGCCGCTGCGAGCTACGACATAAGCACACAAACACTTAGTGCAAAATTGGGCGGCAAAACAATCACGTTACCAGCGCCAGTTGTGCAGATATTACCTGGCAGCTATAACACCGTGGCAATACAGCCGGCCTCTACCGCTATGGTTTCCTACCGTTACGAAAAAATCGACACAAGCTCCAATGTCAATACCGCATCACAGCCAACATATCTGCCATACGGAATAGCGCTTGCCGAAGCAGTGCGTCAAGTGGCCCTGCCAAAACTCGACGTCTTTGCCCATCAGAGTTTATGGTCATCCATAGTGGTAGAACGTAACCTTATACTCTTCCCCGAGAGTGAAATAGGCACAGTTCAAACCAACCGAGCCTTCCTGTTCTCAACACCCGAGGTGCGTTTCTCTGACAGTATCAGCCCGGAAATCACCTATGGTCAATTCAACCTTAACCAAATCACACCCGCCGAGAAAACAGTCGAAGGCTATCTAGTCACCTTCTTTGAGGCGCTTGGTGCCAAATCACTGGGTACTACCGTTCAAGTCGGTATGGAAGGAAGCTATAGCTACAGTATTAGTGAAGTTGCCGGTCTGGATCGAACAGTATTACCCGTTACATTGATGTTGCCGAAAACCACGGGGATCGATCAAGCGCCAGCCTTTGTGAGCGTTTTGGCGCAGGATATGGACAGTTGGCGTACCAGGTATGAAGTTACAATCAACGGCAACGCCACAGTCAATTTCTCCTTCAAATCTTTTGCGGCTGATAATGTAGCCGTTACTTCGGAATCAAGTAATCAGCCGCCCTTGCTAACCATTGGCAGCCTTTTTGTACGCGCAAGAGATGTACCGCCACAAAAAGCGGAGGGCTAGTAGCCTAAATTATCAG
This sequence comes from uncultured Gammaproteobacteria bacterium, assembly GCA_913063125.1. Taxonomy (GTDB): domain Bacteria; phylum Pseudomonadota; class Gammaproteobacteria; order Pseudomonadales; family Ketobacteraceae; genus 42-54-T18. The sequence continues at coordinate 17,660 of CAJXZM010000013.1, forward strand.
GTTAACTGTGTAAGTGGTTGGAGGTATAACCGGTAAGGTAATCTAGGTGGCTGTCCGAGAATTACTAACCTACTCGGCAATTGCTGCAAAGGTAACTCAGAGAACCCAGTCATCCCCCATTTGGTAGATATCCTTTATCGGTATACAGCCTATAATTATTCACCTCATTTCAAATTAGGTGAATAGAATAATGAATATAATAATAAATATAATAATAAGGGTATTTTTTCTTGCGAGCTTATTGGCTCTTCAGGGCTGCGGTGGATCAACACCAACGCTATGGGAAGACACCATCGTTGACGAAGGGCGACAGCATGGAGCGTTAGTTAAAACAGGCGCCGCTACTATTTCCCGGACATCGTACTTTAACAACGAACTTACTATTGAAAGTTATACGCTTGATGGCACAGCGGTGTACGAGGAAGTAAAACCTCTAGATATTGGTGAACACATCTCATTAATGGCAGCCTATGAAGGTCAGCTGTTATTAAACACCTCTGATCTTAATATCGTAAAGTTCAATAATGAATGGGAGGAGGTGTGGAGTTATCAACAACAAACATTGGACACCTGGAAGCAATATACCAGCATTGATGTGTCAGTGGAGAAAGACGAAGTCATACTGGGAACCTTTAATGACCAAGGTGTGCCAATAGTCTCTCGACTAGTAAACGGTGAAGAAGCAGGGAATTATACAATAGATAACCCAGGTGTGATCAAGGTTAGTAAAGTAGTTAAAAGTGGTGATTACATTTACGCGTATGCTCCCGTTTATAATTTACCCTATTTGGGAGTGCTGTATGTGTTTGATGAGCAGTTTACTCTTGTTGCTGAAAACAATTCCTTTTCAATTAATATAATGGCGGCGACACCCACGGGCATTATATACTCGTCAGGTAGTTGGATGTCTGCACTTGATCACCAATTAAGTAAGCTATGGACTGTTAGTACGCAATATTACAATAGGCCAAAGAGCGTTCTTGTTAGTGACAAAATTTACACTTTAACATCTAAGCTCAATAAATATGCAGACGGTGTATCTACAGAGAGGCTAGTGTTAGAAGCCCATGACTTTGATGGAAATCTTAGCTGGTTTTATGAGCCAACTAGCACAGCACGTGCTTTGGAAATCACGTCACTCAAATTAACAGAGGTCGAAACAGGTGGTGTGATAGTCAGTTTTTCTGAAGAAACCTCTTCTGTTGCTGATATATTCGACGCTCTGAAAGTACACCATACATTCAATATAAAACACAGAGTTATGTCTACTAATGGCAGCTTAAGAAGGAGCATTACTGAGCAAACCTATCGCTTTGATATCACGCCTTGTTTAGGTTGGTCTTGTGATAGCCAAACGGTATTTGTTGCAGAGGGTAACAAAACCAATATGGGTGTTGTTACCGGCAGTGGTAAGGACATTATCTCTCTGAGTTCTGTGAAGACTGAATCGCATTCTTTTAACACAAGCATACTCGCGGCTTATTAGTTAAGCGTGTATAGGGTCTCTACTCATATTTAAAGAGACCCTTCATGTTTATGGTTTCGTCACAAAAAATTGGCAACAAATATCGGATATCAGAATTCAGCGGCTTGTTATTTTTCAGACCACTGCTCGCATCGATATAAAATCAAGTCGACCCAATCTCTATTTGCCTTCCCAACCCGAGCGCTCAGCGATTTAGGGGTGAGGTATTCAGAATCACTGGACTGCCCTGCGATCAGTTTTAGTCGGTTGTTTAGGTGCCACGCACCTCCAGGATTAATATCCATCTCAATTATATAAGCCATCCAGATGCCCTCTCGATAACAGATAATCAAGTCCACACCAAGGATATCTGGAATGATGTTATCCATTACGCCAGAGCTATCAATGCGAATAGCCTGGCAAATCGCAGTGTACGCTTCTTCCGAAGTACGCAACGCAAGACGCCGTACTTCTTTATAGGTTTCTCTGGTCCAATTGAGTTGGCACGCTATCTCCTCTAGTAAACCGATTTTAGCACCCGTATTCAAATTGATAGGCCCTCCTTGCTCACCTATTCGCACGATCATATCACCCGCTACGGCCCCACCATTCTCATCTCTACTTACAAAAACACGTAGATTCCAATCCAAGAATTTGCCTTGTCGCTCTACCAGCGGAGGCATGATTCTCTCCTGTAATAGCACGTCCCGCTTCTGAGACAAAAGTACATTCAAGTGATCTTTCCCGGCTTCTAGGTTGTCATGATTGAGCATAAAGACGCCTTCTCCGCAACCTGCGTTATTAGGTTTGATAACCCCTTCCGCTGATCCAACCTTTTCTAAGAATCCATCCAAAAGTGCATACTCACCCAAACGCGCTATATCAACATACCGTACCGAATTCGCCTTCAGGCTCCTGTTTTCGATATTCGCATTTTTGTCTCTATTGATCGGTTTTAAGTTATCCTTTTCGATTATCGACGCCACAAGCGTTTCCTCTCGAGGCACCAATAAACCGGCCTCAAGCAAAACGCCAGATGTGAGGTGTTTGAGAAACAGATAGTTTCTCACTTCATCTCGGATGATAAACGGGCAGTCCAAATATCGACCACCGATTGGCTTCACATAGTAATTAACAAGATAGTCAATTCGCTTTGGCGTAGAGAACTGAACAAAATGGAATACGCCGTTAACATATGAAAGACCTGAGGATACGTGCGCAGCCCCTTCTTCAATGACAAAAGTATTGGGATCGCAGAGAATAAAAAAAGCATCATGTCTAAACGCGCCATCTTGCATTAGCGCAAAGTCGTCTTCGCATTCAATACCCACTATGCCAATAACCCGTTGTGTTTCCGACAGTGAAAACTGCGTAACGGTATCTTTGGATAATGTGAAATCAAATTTATTCGCGGTTTCTATAACCGAGCGCCTAAAATCGTAATCCGCCTGAGTTTCATCAATCGTCTGCATCATTGATGGGATATTGAATATAGGGTTCACCATAGACTTTAATCTCTAGTAAAAAAGTTACAATTTGAAAGGTTTAATAGGCTCACTAAACCCTAGACCACCTAACTCTTCAGTCATACTCTCTTTTACGTCAATAGGTTTATCCGAAACCTTGCGAAGTAAAGTAACGCTACCCTGTCGGCTTTTATGAGGTTCGATGAGGCTGGTCATTTCAAAATGAGAATCCAAACCCAATAACCCATGCTGACGTTTAATTTCTCGCAACACTGGACTTGGTGTTAGTACATCCGCGGTTAGGGGGGTCTGATTACGCCTATGGGAAATAGTTGAATTATGCCAGTAGGTATAATGAAGCACCAACACACCACCATCGCTACATAATCTAGGCCAGTACTCAGATATAAAATCGCAATACTCCTTTGGACCACCACAGTCAAACCATATAAAATCAAAGACCTTATCACCTAGCTTAGAGGTTAGCCCTTCAAACGAGCCATTATGAAACTCTAGCCATTCATTCAACTGGAGGTCATCGACTACTTCTTGTACCAAGTGTGCGGTACTATCGTTGTCAGACATATCATCAATTGCCAATAATGAAGGATGATATTCCCTATTGACGGTTTCTTTTCGTAGAACATCTAACCGCAAATCACTCTGGCTACCCTCCTTTACTCGAATTTTATCATCACAAATTTCCTGTACATTATCCTTTAGTGCTTTTAGCAAAAACGGGGTTGTGTAACCTAGCCCTATTTCCATGAGAGATTGCGGACGAGTCATACGAACAAGGGAATACAATAAATCCGCCACTATATCTGTACCTAAATCAGCACTGTACAAAGGTTTGACTGAACATCTAAATGCGTCATCGATCATAGGACTACCTGGCCCGACTTAACGGTCCCGTCTTGAATTCTTTTCATCATGCGATTAGTCATATCGACAGGGCTCTCATTTGTGTAAGTCACATGATCGTGGAGAAGATTGTGCGCAAGAGCACGTTTATCCCACAACTCGAAACCATCAAATGGAATAGTATTTGACTTATCATAGTTCGGCCAAGGTCTAAAACGTTGTCCCGACTCTACATTTCCGGCAACAAAAATTGGATTAAGATAAAGGTTTTCGTTACTGATTTCGGTAGACGCTGGCATGTAACCAATATCAAGGCCACATCTACGCATATTAGAACGATTTTCTTTTGAGCCGTGTATGATATTGGGGTGGTGAATAGACACATCACCAGGCTCCAAATGAATCTCTACCAATTTTGATTCATCTATATATTCGTCACCCACGGAGGTGGCCAGCATATTAGGCACATCATGGCGTTTTAAAATAGGCTGAAGCGGTAACCGATGCGTACCAGGAATCATGCGTAGGCATCCATTCGCTGAATTTGATGAATCAATCGCAACCCACAACGTTAGAGCTTTCTGCGGGTTCAAATTCCAATAGGATCCGTCTTGATGCCAAAGAACGGCATGCCCATCTCGTGCAGGTTTGCAGATATAATGGGCTGTAAAACAGGCCAGATCCGGCCCTAGAAAAGCACTAGCAATATGCTGAAGCCTGCAATCTGTAACCAATCGCACCCAAAAAGCATCATCCCTCATGAGAGGGTGATGCAAATGTTCCGGCCTAATATTTTTATATCGTTTACAGAGCCATTCGACATGAGCCGACGCCTCCTTAATCAAAGAAGAATCAAGCACCTGACGAAATACAGCATAGCCATTCTCGTCATAGTCTTGCTTTGCTTTTTTCAATTGGGTTACCGAAATATTCATTTCTAATTAGGATCCCATTTATAGTTGTTATTTTCACTGACCGTACATCTTTTACACAAACAGAAAGACAAAAATGCCATCCCATTAAGACATGCAAATGATATCCAAGTAATACCACCCAATCTCGACGCAATATAACGCACGTTTTTCTCGATTGAAAAACAGTCAGCTCCATTTGTTTTTATGTTACAACTCGTTTTAAAAAAATAATACTAAACGCATAAGCCTAATGAAACAACCCAACTAAACACGATTATTTTTTTTAATTCATCATCCTATTTATATTACATATTCGCAAAACAGAAACTATTATTTTGGTAATCAATAAATATTCATTTTAATATTTAATACAAATATCTTACAATTTATTAAATTATTTATTGCGCGAAACAAATAACAACGGTTATATTTCAAACCTGGGATTAGTTGCTCACCAATCTTTTACAGATCGTACTGCGAATTTTCTCACCGCCGATTAACTGGTATGAATATATCTTAATTGAAAACCACTTTCGGCATTTACCGAACCGCACTATTAAACCGGATAGGATTCAGTACTAGACTGACCTTTCCTTTAACCTTCTCGCGATTGCGAAATCTGAGTATATGACAGCGTAAGGATATCTTGTTTACATGAACAACAATCGGGCTGATAAACTTGTCGACTACCCTTTCAATAAACTACGAATACTTTTAGATGGATTGTCCCCACCTGCAGATCTGCAACCACTAAAATTATCTATTGGCGAACCCAAGCATTTTCCGGTCCAACTGATTAGAAGTCTAGATGAACACCAAGAGAGTTGGTCAAACTATCCCTCCCTTGATGGCACCCCAAAGTTCAGAGAGGCAGTTTCAAACTGGTGTCAACGACGTTTTGGGCTCTCTGGCTCACTATTATCAGAGCCTCGTACGATATTACCAGTGGCTGGTACACGCGAAGCGTTGTTTCTTTTTGCTCAGGCTGTTGTTCCACAACCTAGCGTTCCGCAGCCTGATTTTGGCGAAGGCGCATTACCCCCCCTCGTGGTAATTCCAAATCCCTATTATGCAGGGTACCCGGGGGCGGCGATTATGGCTGGAGCAGAACCTCTATTTTTAACAGGGGCAGGAAAACGAAATTCGTTACCTGACCTTTCTAGCCTGTCACCTGAAACGTTAAACAGGGTGTGCCTTGCATACATTTGTTCACCTAGTAATCCGGTAGGAGAAGCCGCGTCGCTAGAATACCTAATAGAGACGATTAAAATCGCTAGAAAACACAATATTGTTCTGGCAATCGACGAATGTTCAATTGATCTCTACAATTACGATCCCGTTCCTAGTGGTCTTCAAGCTTGTGAATCTCTTGGTGAAGGTCTAGATAACGTTGTGGTATTTCAATCCTTGTCGAAACGATCTAGTGCTGCAGGGTTGCGTTCAGGTGCTGTAATTGGTGACCCTAAATTACTACAGAAGTTCTGGAATGTCCGCTGTTTTGGCGGCGCTACGGTACCAGAACCTGTACTCGCTGCCTCAGCGGACCTATGGAACGATGACATACATGTTGCTGAAACCCGTGCAGAGATTGCATTGCGTTTCGACCTTGCAGAAGAAATTTTGAATGGTCGATTCGAATACTATAGGCCAGATGCGGGGTTCTTTCTCTGGTTAAACGTAGGAGATGGTGAGCGCGCCGCGAAATTACTTTGGGAAGAAGCAGGTATTGAAGTTATGCCAGGAAGTTTTCTTGCACGCGACCTTGGAGAAGGAAACCCTTGCCAGGAGTTTATTCGTATAGCGCTCGTACACAAACCTAATGTTGTAGAAGACGCATTGTACCGCATAGTGGAGATACTATGAGATTGTCCCAAGATGGTTTCCGGATTGTCGATATCCCTCCCGCCAACCAAATATTACTTGATAGCTTTGAAAATCTCCCGCTGGATGAGTTTTGCGGGGGAAAGCAGCGGTTTCATCGATTTTCACAATACAAAGTCAGTTTTAGCGACGATCGTTGGCAATTAGAACCATTGCCTCATCGCCCGCTAGTGCAAGGAACACAATACAATAATCGATCGGGCGGACTAAAGCGTGACATCCCCCCGGTGCAAGTTGACTGCAGCAAATGGGTTGACGCGGCATTCAAAAGTTTAGAGTTAGACACCGGCAGGTCCTGGCACTTTGATATCAACCAGTATCGTGTTATTAGCACACCGGATATCAAGGGCATTTCGGTTCCAGAAGGCGCCCATCAAGATGGTCATCACTACGTCCTCATATTTGTATTTCGCCGACATGCTATAACCGGATCAGTGTTAAGCCTTCTTCCTTTGAACGGAGAGCCTCCTCTTCTTCAACAAGTCATCGAGGAAAATCAGGTAATTGCTCTTGATGACACACGCATGAAGCACGACGCATCTCCCATCCAACCCATCAGCGAATATGGTTATCGCGACTATTTCGGAACCGCGCTCAACCCTTGGGAAGAACGCCGTTATGGAGAGGCGTTTGAATCCCAAACATTAGCCGCCAGAACATTAGAGTTGTCTGAATAATAATAACGACAAAGAACGCATTTTACATTGACTTAACATGGGCTAAAACATGACACCAATCGAACAAGAAAAAACCACTGCCGATATGATAGATTCTTTTAATCCTGCAACAAACACATTGCTCGGTAGCATGGCTGTTAGCTCAGCGGATGAGGTTCACGCGAGCATTGCACGGGCACAAATGGCGACGGAGAGCTGGAGAGCCATGTCAGTAGCGGAAAGATCAAAAGCCGTCGAAGCTATTCTTAAGAAGCTAAAATCTCATGCTGAACACCTAGGCAATCTGATTACTGGAGAAATGGGAAAACCCATTCAGGAATCTCACCGAGAAATTGAAGAAGGTTTCGAGTGCATTCAATGGTATATCGATCAAGCGAAGCGCTCTCTAAAAGCACGAGTCGACCAAAACGAAGCGCATGAAGTACATTGCACGAATCTCATACCCTATGGTGTAACGGCTGTCATTGTCCCTTGGAATTTTCCATTCCTAAACGTCGTGTGGCCACTTTTCCCCAACCTTCTGGCGGGCAATACTGTTGTTCTAAAACACTCCGAGAAAACGCCACTGTTTGCTAAAGCACTTTCTAACCTGATGCAACCCCTGTTGCCAAAGGGCGTCTTTGAATTGGTAACCGGTGGTCAAGCGGTTGGTCAAACGTTATGCCAAAGCAATGTAGATCAAATTTGTTTTACTGGCAGCAGTAAAGCGGGTTTGGAGATTCAAAAAAATGCTCTAACAAACTCACTTGAATATAACCGGACGATACCGGTCCATACTGAACTTGGGGGTTCAGCTGCAGGTATTGTACTTGAAGATGCAGACATCCATTCAACTGCAGCAGCCATATTCAAGGCTCGCTTCGAGAATGCAGGGCAAGTCTGTGACGGATTAAAAAGACTCATTATTCACCGAAGTTTGGCTTCGCCTATTACCGAAATGTTAAAGCAGCTTATCGCTAACCGTCAAGTTGGGCGTCCTGAAAATATTCAAACGCATATAGGCCCCCTCGTCGACGAGAAGCAACGTTTACTTGCGCAACACCAGGTTGACGAAGCAAAGTCCTTGGGCGCACACACATATTGCTCAGACAGCTATCCCACAGAGGGGAGTTATTACCCTGCCACATTAGTCTTTGATGTCACCTCCGATATGCGTATCTGGCAAGAGGAGGTTTTTGCCCCCGTACTTCCCATTGTAATATTCGATACTGAACAAGAAGCGATAAAACTGGCCAATGATACGAAATACGGCCTCGGCGGTTATATCTATTCCTCAGACTTCGAGAGAATAAAACACCTACGAGAACAACTGAATACGGGAATGGTTGGTACAGGTAGCAGTCACTATGTGCGCCCTTTTGTCCCTTTCACAAGTGGAGGGTACGGCCTTTCTGGCTCAGGGACATTGAATGGACCAGAGGCATTTAGTACCTTTTGCCGAACCCAGGTGACTTCATACCCAAAATCGATTTATCAGAGTGTTGAGACGAATGAAGCTAGAGACACCACCACCACCAAGAAGAATCAGTTTGACACAAAGAAAGACCGTGCTCGTGAAATACTCGTGAAAAATGGAATTTGGATAGACCATAACGACGATGTCGTCGAAATTGCGCCTTACGAATTACCGATGCGTGTAGGCAAGATTGCAAAGAACTTTCGAGTATCCCCTTGGGTTTTTCACGAAGGAACGCTTGATGAAGACACTTACTTCGCGGCCAGTTACGGTCACGAAAACTTTAGTGAATCCGCCCCTCTTGTCAGACTACAGTCCCTTTGTCCTCATGGACATTACTTTCATTCAAGTCATTGCGATTGCGATGAACAACGTGATTTGGCTATGCAAATGTTGCGCGATGACTCAGTCGGCGGTGTTCTTGTTATGGCTGCAGGTGAAAAGCACGCTGGGCGCGGCATAGGTCAGGTTATGATCGCTGGGCTGTATTCCTATGGGTATTCAACAGGGCGTGACGTTGTTACAGAATCTTTTAATGATCTCGGTTTTAATCGCGATGAACGAGATTTCTCGGCATCCCTAGAAATACTCCGGCGCATGGGCTTAACCAAGATTCGTTTACTGACCAACAACCCAGACAAAGTAAGCAGTATCAGTAAAGCGCAAGGTATCGAAGTGGTTGAAGTTGTCCCCGTCATTGGCGACATCACACCAGAATCGCTGAAGGAACGTCTCTTGCTCACCCGAGAAGGCCACCATTACGATAGGAGCGAACTCGGAAAAGCGACAGACGAGGCGATAGAAAGTTTCGGGCATCATCCACTTGATGCCTGGTAGATTTTTCTCACTAATATAGTTTTTACATCTTTGTATTCAGTCTTGGAGATTACCCGGAATACCCATGAGTAAAATTGACGATTTCGATATCAGCGAACAGCTAGCAAATAACCGTTTTCCAATAAAGCCCTTTGCAAAAGTAACGGGATCGACAGTAAGTTGGCAAACGGGGTTTGTCTCTGTGTTTTGTGGATTATGGCATCGCCTTTTTCAAGGCGATGCCATAAGTGTTTACTGCCAGGATACTCGGGTATCTACTCTAGGATTTACACGGGAAACACGGCTTAAAAACATTATTGAATCGTTAACTCTACCTTCTGATATATCGGAACAGGGCGAATTCAACGTTAGATTAATCACTAAAGGTGGTTGCTCAATATCAGGGTCTATCAGTATACGTTTAACAAGAACGGCTGAATATCTGACCTGTGATATTCAGCATTCAACGAACGTCTCGACAGCCTGCATTCTAAGATCGTTACGAGCGTTTGGTGATGACGCCATTAAATTCCCTGAAAAAACAATACGCAGTTTGGACCCGTTACATGCATTAGATCGCTCTCTGGCTCTACATGAGTGGAATAAAACAGACTGGAATCCAGATCACAGCCTACCACTTCATCGGTGTTTCGAACGCCAGGTTGCCATAACGCCTCAAGCTGTTGCATTATTAGATGGTGACAATACATGGTCTTATAGCGATCTCAATACTGCGGCCAATCACGTTGCTCATCATTTAATGAGACAACACCAAACTTCAGGCATGGCTATAGGGCTATATTTCAAACGTTCGTATCCACTAGTTGCCGCCATGTTAGGTGTTTTGAAAAGTGGCGCAGCATTCCTATCGCTGGATACAAATCAGCCGCTAGCTCGACTTAAAAAAATTGGTCAAGTGGCAAAATTAACCAAGGTACTGTATTCGGAAACCCAGGTACCAAAAACAGCACTCCCTGAATTCTTCACTGACTATACATCCTATAATATTGATCCCCTCGTTACTGACCCCGAACCACTTGGCAATTTTTCCAATGCTGTTTCCGTTGAAGATCCTGCCTATATCATATTTACCTCCGGATCAACGGGAGAACCCAAAGGGGTGGTCGGGCTTCATAAAGGGATGTATAACCGCATTTTTTGGGTACAAAATCAATTCCCCTACCCAGAAGACGCCGTTTTCTGTCAGAAAGCGGCGTTAAGTTTTATCGATTTTATAGGTGAGGTCTTAAGCCCTCTCTTTTTTGGTAAGCCTTTGTGGATTGTCCCGGATCACATATCTCAAGAGCCCCATTCACTCGTTGAGTTCCTCGCGGAAAAACACGTTACCCATATTACGACCGTACCAAGCTTACTGCGAATGATATTAACTAAGGTTGGTAACCTTCAAAGTAGAATCCCGGAACTCAAACAATGGATTTGCAGTGGAGAAGAGCTTTCAGCCGACATACCACCTTTGTTTTCTTCTTTGTGTAACGCCAAACTGTATAATTTCTATGGGCCTTCAGAGGCATCAATCGAAGTCTCAACGTGGGAATGCAATCGCGGAGATATCCCAACAGCCAACATCCCCATAGGCAAGCCCATTGGTAATACACAACTCTATGTTCTTGATGAGAATAGAGTACCCGTTGTTCCAGGTGTAATAGGCGAACTTTATATCGCTGGAAAAAACCTTTCATCTGGCTATTTAAATGCCCCCAAAGAAAACGCTAAAAGCTTCCTCGATTCGCCTTTTAGCAACGATATGCGATCAAAGATATACCGAACCGGTGACCTTGCTTACCATCAATTGGACGGTACATTAGTCTACACAGGAAGGATTGGCCGGGATGTAAAGGTCCGCGGGAACAGGGTGGCGCTTGGTGAAGTTGAAAGTACAATTTCATCACTCGACTGTGTTTTAGAGTGCGCCGTGTTACACCGCAGAAATCAATACGGTACAGATCAGCTTTTTGCTTACATCGTCTCGAATGACACTTCTAAGATAACCTTAAAACAACTAAATCAGGACCTTGAACTCCGCATTCCTACTTACATGATACCAGCGTACTTCTTGCTAATTGACAGTTTGCCTAGGACAGCATCGGGAAAGATAGACCGCAAGGCACTATGTCTGACCAGACATTCTATTTTGAAGCCCGAAGCGTCTATCGCGCCAAGGAATGCTCTTGAAACCAGTATTGCCTCAAGCTTTAAGCAGGTACTAGATATTCCAGAAATAGGTATTGATGACAGCTTTTTGCTTCACGGTGGAGATTCCCTTCTAGCGACCACATTATTGGCTGATATCAATGCGCGATATGGAATAGATTTACCCTTAAGCCGGTTTTTTATGTCACCCACTGTACGTAGTTTATCCTGCCAGGTAGAAGAACAAGAGAAAATACCACACAGCACAACAAGTATTAATACAACGTGTAAAAAGACATCCGAGTTACCACTAACCTCCGCGCAGGAACGTTTATGGTTCTTATCAAAATATGACGGGGGCCTAGGTTACTGCGTTTCAAGTGCAATTGAAATCACTGGTGACATCGATACTGAATTTGTAAAGAAGGCCGTTAATACACTCTGGAAACGACATGATTCACTGAGAAGCACCTTTTTCGAAAAGGAAGGTCGTCCTATATGCAAAAGACTACCGCCCTGCTCTCTAACAACTAATCAATCCACCTTAGGCCACGAGATCAGCCGCCGCGCTGTTAATGCTTTTGCCCGCAGTGATATAGACCAGCACCCCTTTGATCTTAGCAAAGGCCCACTCGTCCGAGCATCACTTCTCTCGTTCACTCAAACTCCTTCCGTCCATGTACTCATTCTTTCAATACATCACATTATTTGTGATGGTGTAAGTATTGATATATTGCTGAAGGAGCTTACTGCCATTTATCAAAGCCTTACTGAGAAAACATCTTTCCCTGCTATTAACGCTGGCTTGGATATGGCTGACTATGCACTATGGGAACGTAGCAGTGAACACCTACCCCATTCTCAAGCGTCAGTTGAGTTTTGGATGAATCGTCTTATTGACGCTCCACCAGTACTGGAATTACCTATAGACTATCCCAGGCCGAAAGTCTGGGAAGACGGAGGGGACCATGTCCGAGTAAGGCTCAGTAATACGTTAACTGGTGGTCTGAAGAACTGTTGCAAAGAATCGGGAGTGAGCCTGTATATTGCTACGTACTCGGTATTTTTAGGGTTAATCTATCGACTAACCCATCAATCAGATATTGTATTAGGTTCACCAACAGCAAATAGATCAAAAAAACAATGGCAAAACACTGTGGGCCTTTTCGTTAATACCATTGCCTTAAGATCTCAAATATTGCCGAATCAAACATTTGGCGAGTTACTTGAACACGCTAAGCGCGATTGCTTAAGCAGCTTTGATCACATGAATTACCCGTTTGAGCAGCTAGTGAACATGCTCCAGCCGCAACGTAGCTTAAGTCATTCACCTATCGTACAACTCTCTTTCGCAGTAGAAAACACGCCAGCCTCGAAAAGCGCTGGCGGCTGCACATTCGAGAGTCGCACAATTGATTCTGGCTTCTCATTGTTTGACCTTAGTTTGTCCATAGAAAATGGTCAGGACGAAATATTCATTCACTTTACCTACGGAAAATCGCTTTTTCATCGCGACACAATCAAACGATGGTCACGTTATTATATTCGCCTGCTAGAAGCTTTGGTTTTTAACCCGAGCACAGAGATAGACGATATATCGTTATTGGACAAAACCCAGCTACAGGAACTTAAGACCTTTGGCAAAGGCGATAGTTTGCCAAAGGTCTCCCCTTGGCGTAGTGTCTTGAGTCATATGTCGCAACAAGCAATGGACACCCCTGATGCACCTGCTGTAATAGCCAGCGGGGGCCATTTCAGCTATCAGCAACTTGAGACAAACGCCAACTTCCTAGCCCAGGATCTCATTAGATTAGGGGTAAATGATGGTCAAACCGTTGCCATTTGCGGGAAACGCTCGGGGAGTCTCATTGTCGCCATTTTGGCGGTTATGAAATGCCGAGCTGCATGGTTACCTCTTGACCCTGATTATCCAGATGAACGCCTCGAATTTATGATTGGGGATAGCAACGCTACAGTGGTTATTGCGGAAAACACGCTAATACAAACTCTGTTTAGAAATACTCCCCTAACAACTGTCGCATTAGATGGATACCGTCAAAATCCAGCATCAGACCCCGGCTTCCAATATCCAAACGGCCATATTCAAAAGAACGATCACGCATATTTAATCTACACATCGGGTTCGACTGGAACACCCAAAGGAGTAAAAATTAGTCATGGTGCACTTGAGCATAAGTGGCGCTCATGGGATAAAAGTTACGGGTTAAGCCGTCAATGTTACCGTCATTTACAAACTGCCAGTTTTTCCTTCGATGTGTTTGTGGGGGATATGGTCAGATCTCTATGCTCAGGTGCAGCGCTTGTCATGACGGACAAAGAAACGCTTCTAACGCCGCCCGCACTAATGGAACTAATTCGCCGAGAGAGTGTAGATTTTGCTGATTTTTCTCCCCTAGTGATGCGAATGTTAGCAGAGCATATGTCATCAAAGGGCGAAGACCTTTCGACGTTAAAAGTACTCGTTCTTGGTACCGACGCCTGGAATGTCGAAGACTACCGTTTCTGGAAGACTTTTGTTGGTGAACACACTCGATTTATTAATGCGTATGGTGTGACCGAAGCCACCGTAGCCAGCACCTATTACCATTCATCACAATCCCCACTGCCCCTCTCCGGCCCGGTTCCCATTGGAATGCCTTTGCCAGGCGAGACAATTATTATTGTCGACCACAAAAACCAGCCTGTCCCAATTGGCGTGAGTGGGCAAATCTGTATTGGCGGACCAAGTGTCGCAGACGGTTATCACAATCGTCCAGAACTTAACCAGGAACGTTTCTATGACATCAATCAAATACGTTTTTATAAAACGGGGGACCTAGGCTGCTGGAAAATAGACGGTACAATCGCTTTTTTAGGGCGAATGGATGCCCAAGTAAAAATCCGCGGCTTCCGCGTAGAGCCAGGGGAAATTGAGGGAATACTCACACAACACCCTGCCGTCAAGCAGGTTGCAGTCGTTACCTTAGATGATGGCCTTATCGGCAAAAAATTACGTGCGGTCGCGATAACACATGATAACCACACTGTTTCCGCATTTGACATTAGGCGCTTCGCAGCACAAAAAATGCCTGATCATATGATCCCAAGCTCTATTATCATCCTACCCGACATTCCAATGACACCGAACGGAAAGGTAAACCGACGAGCCTTAATCGACTTGCTTGATCCGTCGCCTGTCGATAGAACAGAACAAGTCAATATCTCCCTAACGACTCAAGAGAAAAAAATTGAACAAATATTTCAATCACTATTAAACATCAATGGTATTGGCCCCATTGACAATTTCTTCGAGTATGGCGGACACTCCCTCCTCGCCATACGCGCGATCTCAAAGATTCATAACGTGTTTGAAATCGAATTAAGTGTTCGAGATTTTTTTCAGCACGCAACAATCCAAGGGCTTTCGAAACTCATAAAGGCACATTCACACAACCAACCAAATTCTAACAACACGACGTCCAATCCAGTCGAAAAACCGATACCCGATGCCCATCGAGCCGACTATAGTTCTACTTTTGCTGCCTGTTCACCTGCACAATCCCGACTGTTGTTATTGCAGCACATGCACGATGAGGGCAAGACCAATACGAAAGTCAAAATAAGTGGTCTAGACCCTGAGAAAAACCTCGCTTATTTTGCCTATGATGTTCCGACAAAATTTTACATTAAAGGTGCATTGAATACCGAGGCGCTTAGCATTGCTCTGCAGAATGTTATCGCCCGTCACGAAGTGTTGCGAACAACATTCTCCTCACCTACCGACAAAGTCAGCGAATTACGTCAAATCATTCACCAAGACCTTTCAGCTTGTCTTGATGTCATCAAATATTCAAATGGAACCGGTAGCAAAACTGAATACGTAGATCATCGCATTCAGCAAGCACTCCAACGACCGTTTGATTTGGTTGAAGGCCCTTTGCTACGGGCTGAGTTATATGAAACGAAACATAACGAGTATGTCTTTCTGCTACATATGCACCACCTTGTTTCCGATGCGTGGTCGGTATCGATATTCTTCGAAGAACTCAATGCATTCTATCAGTCAGAATGCCAGAAAACACCGATAGCTTTACCACCACTTAGTGCACAATACCGAGACTACGCCTGCTGGCAGCAGGCATTACGCCAGTCACCCGTAATCGAAAACAATTGGAAATACTGGCAAAACCAGCTTGCGGGCGCTCCTCCCCTTATAGAACTACCCACGGATTTTTCACGCCCTTTACAAACTACCTATCGAGGAAAGAGTATAACCCATGAGTTCGAAGGCTCCCTTACACAGTCCCTCTTTTCGTTTACCAAACAACGGGGTTACAGCCTATACATGACCATGCTGACCGTGTTCGCTATCATGCTGTACCAGCGTAGTGGACAAACTGATATCTGCATTGGTTCTCCTATCGCAAATCGTGGTAATGAAGCATTTGAAAAACTTATTGGTTTTTTTGTAAATACGTTAGTCATGCGCATACGCGTTGATGAACAAATCAGTTTATCTCAGTTACTGGACCAGGTTAAGGAGCTAACGCTTGATGCATTTGACCATTCAGACCTCGATTTTGAACAGCTCGTTGAAAAACTCAATCCGGACCGAAGCCTTAGCTACCACCCACTATTCCAAGTCGTCTTTGCCATGCAGAATGTCCATCAAAGCGACGACGTAGGGAGTTCTTTGGAAGATACTTTTAAGCTCGACGGATTATCAATAGACAGCCAACATATTCACAATGGCACATCAAAATTTGATTTGCTATTTCTGGTAGATTCAACAGGAAACTCTCTAAATCTAACCGTTGAATACAGCACCGATCTATTTCAAGAATCAACGATACAACGGATGTTATCGAGTTATGAGTCCATTCTGAACGTCGTTGTTACAACTCCCCAAACTCCGATTAAACAGATACCATCACTCTCGCAACAGGACCGGGCATTCTTATCCGACATGCACCACAGCATCTCCACAGATTATGGCGAGCCGCATTGTTTACACCGCATATTTGAAAATAGGGCAAGGGATAAACCCCATAAAATTGCGTTAACCAGTGCTGAAGGCGACCATATCACTTACGAACAGCTCGATCAGTGTGCAAACGCTCTCGCATTTTCACTCATCAAGAAGGGAGTACAGCCTACTGACAAAGTCGGCATTTTGAGTAACCGATGCCCTGAACAGATAGCCGCTATTTTAGGTGTTTTAAAAGCAGGGGCCGCATACGTCCCCTTGGACCCCGCATTTCCTGACAAACGTCTGGCTAACATGACGAATGATGCAGAACTAACACTCATTCTTACCCATGGTCATAAGCTAAACCCTACATTCGAAACCGAACAACTGACCATTGAAAAGATATTTGAAGATAGCGCAACTGAAGCGCCCAATATTACCTGCTCCACTGATGATCATATTTATGTAACCTTTACCTCCGGTTCCACGGGTAGGCCAAAGGGCATTGCGATGCATCACCTCGCGGTATGGAACCTAATTTGCTGGCATACGCATGAAAGCACAAATCCCGGTGCAACAACATTGCAATTTGCGCCGCTCGGTTTTGATGTCTCCTTTCAGGAAATATTTTGTTGCTTTGCCGGCGGGGGAAGCCTGGTCTTAATAGAAGAGGAACAACGACAAGACCCCTACCTTCTCTGGCAACATATAGAGCGCCATTCAATAGAACGCCTATTTTTGCCCACCGCCGCTCTGATACCCTTTTCTGCATCGGCAAGCACTCTTGCAACACTTCCTACCTGCCTTCGTGAATGCTGGGTTGCTGGTGAAGCTATGGTCATTGATGAAGATACCCGACACCTATTTCAGCGGCTATCCCGCTGTAGGCTGCTAAATTACTATGGACCATCTGAATGTCACGCCGTCACCTGGTACCAATTACCTCGTGACGAGATACGCAACCATACTGAACTCTGGTCCGCCGCTCCCCACGTTGGGCGCGCTATTGCGAATACAAAAGTACATATACTCGACCACAACGATAACCCCGTCCCCATTGGTTCTACAGGAGAACTCTGCATTACCGGTCAGTGTGTTGCCAATGGCTATATGAACCAAATTACGCAAACTGTCGCAAGTTTTGTGGAAAAAACCGATGAAACAGGTCACCACAAGAAAATGTATAAAACCGGGGATTTGGCGTACTTTGATGAGAATGGCTGCATCCATTTGATTGGACGCAGAGATAGTCAAATCAAAATAAGAGGTTTCCGTATCGAAATTGCCGAGATTGAAACGGTATTGTTAAACCATCAAACCGTGAAAATGGCGTTAGTAGATGTGGACCACTCGAAAAAAGATCATCCCTTGATTTGCGCATGGATAATTCTACAGCCCAACTTGGAAATTGATGCCAATGCGCTTAGAGCATTTGCCTCTGAGCAACTTCCCAACTATATGGTTCCGTCAACGGTTACGTTTGTAGATCACTACCCTACTAACGCTAACGGAAAGATCGATCGTGCAATGCTAAAAAATCAATTACCGAAAACTGTCGCTTCCTCACCCACCCCGAGAAAACAGAGCAAAAGAGAAAACACCATAATCAAATTGTTTTCCAACTTACTTGGAAAACCGAACGTCCATCCCGACGACTGTTTCTTTGCGTTGGGAGGTAGTTCACTGCTCGCGATGAAATTGATCGTTCAACTACGTGCAACGTTTAAACAGCCGCTCTCTGTCAACACACTCATACAACATTCCACTCCATCACGTTTAGCACACAAGTACGATACGCTAACAGCGCCCGGTGACATACAAACGGGTAAGCAATCCCCTATCGTAAATTTCAATTCTTTCAGCAAGAGTTCAACCTCTTTGTACTGCATTCACCCTATCGGCGGGAATGTTCTGTGTTACCAGGCATTAAGTAAGAAAGTACAATCACCTTTTTTCGCTATGGAAGCCCCTGGCCTGCACAAAAACACACAGCCTTTAACAAGTATAGAAGCGCTAGCCACCCATTATATTAACGCGATTAGGGACCATCAAAACCATCAAGAAATCCATTTGGCAGGCTGGTCGATGGGAGGACTCATTGCCTATGAGATGGCCCAACAACTAAAAGCGGGCGGAAATAACGTCGGGTCTCTAACACTAATTGATACCGATGCCCCCCAGCCATTTCTTCAGGGAGAAGCATTCCAGAGTGAGCAGAAAACTACCAATAAAACTATTTTGCTTAGAGATTTCAAACACGTTTTTGGTATCGATATCACTGTTGATATCGACACTCTTCAATCGATGGACAGCACTGCTTCAGTTGAATACATCTTGCAGAATTACACAGGGACAGAAGCCAACCCGAACGGCATTAGAACCGGCGATATGAGACGCCTAATACAGGTGTACTTAACAAACTTTGAAGCGATGCATCGCTACCGTGGCAAACCCTATAATAGTTTAGTGACGCTTATCTCCGCTAACAATAGGATAGACTCCAACGCCCCCCTCGATCGAGGTTGGCACTCCTTGACCTCCAAAAATTTGAAGGTACGAAAAGTCCCCGGTGATCACTATCAGATCATACAGGAAAAAGAAGTTGCTCACATAGCAGACATTCTTAATGAAATTTTAACATCATCGGCATTGATTCATGACTAAAACACTCAATATCTGGGTCGCCAGCACGCAGCAAATAAAACTCACCGCAGTGGAAGAAGCCATTACGCTTTGTGAACAAGGCAATGATACCATTCAAGAAATCCGGGTAGAAGGCTACAAAGCCTCATCCGGTGTAAATGAACAGCCATTTGGTTGGGATGAAATTGTTCAAGGTGCAGAGCATCGTTTGTCTGAATTAAAGCGCGCAAAAGAAACGTCTAACTCGTACGTCGATTTGTACGTAAGTATTGAAAATGGCATCATCCAATTAGATTCCCACTCCCCACATGACTTACCTAAAATCCTCTATCATGATACCGCATGCGTAATAGTCGAATTAGCTCATGGATATGGAAGCATCAAAAAATCATTACAATTTTCCGGCTCAGTGGCAGTGCCTAATTCAGTCGTGCAGGATTCCATGGAGTGCAGCCCCCCCTTCTCAAAAACTGCCGGTTTCTTTTTAAAAAAACGTTACCCAACAATCAGTGAAAAAGACCCCCATTTCTCTTTATCTCGCATCCATAGAAAAGACCTTTTAAAAGCAGCTATCCAGGTCGCCTACAATACCGCTGTAAAAGAGATACCCGTATAGTTTTTCCCGTCTTTGAATTATAAAATATTATAGGTAGAGTATAGTAAAATGAAAGATCACATTGAGCACTACAATAAAAATGGATTCACTCAACCAATAAGTATGTTTACGGCTGAAGAATCACTAACCATGCGTAATCATTTTTTTGAAGCCATAGGACAAACAGAAGATAAGACTGAACACCTATTTTACGATATTGCAAACTGGCACAACAAATACGACTGGTGTAGAAATATCGCCACCCATAAAAAGATCGTTGCAATGGTAAGGGGGATTTTTGGCGAAACTAATGTGATGGCCTGGTCAATGCTGTTTTGGTATAAGTCAGCTTTAGATTCTACCTTTGTACCCTGGCATCAGGACGGAACTTTCTGGCCGATGAAACCCTGCAAGACTATTACTGCTTGGTTAGCATTGGGGGATGTAGACCAACATAATGGTGCATTACATTTTATACCGGGGTTACACGAACAGTTACGCCCTGCATCGACCTTAAATCACCCAGATAGCGAATTTATTCTCCAATGTCCAACTGACAGCAAGGATATTGGAGAAACACGGTTAGATATGCAAGCAGGCCAAGTATGTCTCTTCGACGCGAAAACAATCCACAGGACGGGCCCAAATACTTCGAATAAGGCTCGTTTAGCCTGTGCTATACGTTACTCAACCTCAGATGTTGTATTCGAGTACGAAAAGTGGCCTCGTTATAAACCCGAGCCACTTACCGTGTAAAACGCTTTTAGCACGTTGCTATGTAAGCGTATCAAACTAAAATGTAAGCACAATGCTTTGGCACTATCGACAGAGCTGGAAAACTGGACTTCCCTGGATTTACTAGACAGCTTGTAGTTTCGTTCTATTCTTACATGACAAAGAGATCCGGGAATCTTTATGAAAACTTGTATTTCAAAGTGTCTACTTTCATCGCTACTAATAAGTATTAGCTTCTTCTCGAGCGCTGAAGATCCCTTTCCCCACCGAGATGAGTTTAGCGATGTGCCCGTAATGGAAATGAGCGAGTTCAAAAGGAATTTTGCAAAGCTGTTTATAGTCGATGTGCGTTCGAACTTAGAATTTGATGTGCTCCACATAATTGGAGCCACTCATCTACCAATGTCAAACAGTATGTTCGTAAAATCTGTACGAAAACTTAGACCTACTGGAGCTACAATAGTTACGTACTGTAATGGACACGCATGTAAAAAATCTTACCAAGCAGCGAGACGATTAATTCGGGCAGGAATAGAAAACGTAGTTGCCTTTGACGCTGGTATCTTCGAATGGATTCAAGCAGCACCGGGTATGGCCGTTTTATTAGGCAAAGCTACCTTTGATCTTAATGAAATCATTCAAGATTCTGACCTACAAAAACGTTTTTTACCCCGTGAGCAATTTTTGGCCGACGCCATGACAAAAAACTCTTTGTTGATTGACGTAAGAGAGCCCATCCAACGACAAGAAACTAAGCCACTCATTGGCTCTCGTCAAATACCCATCGATAAATTTAAAAAAGTTCTCACCTCCGAACACCTTAAAAATAGAGACCTTTACATAGTGGACGCTGTTGGAAAGCAAGTACGTTGGTTGCAATATTATTTGGAAATGATCGGGTATGATAACTACCATTTTCTGCAAGGCGGCGCAGAAAACCTCTAAGAGTCGTTGCTTATATACCCAATCTTTCGGCCTTGATTAAGTAATAATGGAAACACAACCCCTACATGTCAGTACTAACAGTGATATCTCTTGTTAGGCGTTTAATCCTACAATTCTGTACATTTGGTCGAGTTACTGTCATGCAACGCGCATTAAATCGAGGTGTGGCCTACCATCAGTAACGCCGTGCAATAATATCAGTTAATGGCAATCGATTTCGCGGTTCCTTGGGTTATGAAATCAGTCTATGGAATGAATGTGCCAGGTTGCTTACCAATGCCATCATCTATTTCAATTCAATGATACTAAGTCGTTTGCTATTTCATTTGAGCGTATTCAAGGTAAAAAAGTTAGCCATTACAAAACAGGTTTCACCGGTAGCCTGGCACAATATCAACCTGAATGGGACTTACAGCTTTTATGTCGCATCAGCAAGATTACGGCCTGGCCGACTTTGCCCCCCTAGGTTGACCCGAAGTGATACAGTTGCTCTCAGCAGTACAAGGTTATACTTCGAAAGCAGTTTTGGGATATAACCTTGCACTACTGAGAGTACAGAATAATGAAAATAAGAAAAATATTATGCTTACTTGCCCCCTTACTTCTCCCTTCTATGTCGGTACATTCCGCCGTTGACTTGTGCAATGATAAAGGCGGGCTTGACCAAATCGTAAAAATGTCTTACAAAAACTACAACGAAGGGCAGTTTCAACAAGCTAATACCGGCATTTTCACTGAATTAGCAACGATTCTTGATGCGTTAGAACCGTTAACGACTATTCCTGAAAATCTACCAAGCGAAATGACATATGCAGCTGCATCTCTCAATATGTCTATCTGTCAAGAAGCGGGGGATCTTTTGTACATCTATCCCCATGCATCTCTAAAGTCGGAGCGTCCTCCTGTATCCATCTTATGGAGGGTCGGAGAAATAGCTATCCCAGGTGATAAGTCAACGTCCAACAACCCTGTCGACCCTTTATTTTTTCAGGCTCCCCATTTTGAAGAAGGTAGGCCGGTAGCCGTTAAATTAATGCGAGAAACTAAGGCGAAGGTTATGGTGTTCGCTGCAAATGATCATAAGAAGCACCCTAACTATATGAACGCGGCTCGCGGCGGAAGCTCAGGGAAGCATCATGTATTTCTCGATGTCAATCAACATATATTTGAGAAATACCCTCAAGTAGCAGTGATGGTATTACATGGAATGCGACGTAAAGAACAGAGAGGTAATTCTGGCTGGACATCGGGGATGATTCAGTCTGGCGAGGGTGGCGGTGAGATGTCTGCTAATCACAATTTCAAGCTAAAATCTTTCAGTAGTTTGTTTGCTTCTGAAATGGCAAAAGCACTGGATCTCATTCCAGGTGTAGATCCTCGATTAAAGACAGAATTGCGAGCACCCAATGGTAAAGCCTTGGGGTTGGCAGATCTTAATGGCTTTCTCTTTTCGGTGAATACAGATCAGGTTAATGGTTTTTCAACGGCTCATATCAATAGGCTGCAAGCAATCCATTTTGAGATGCCCCAACGAATGCGTTATCGCTGGGGTTACATGGAACCTACCCAAGATGCGTTTGTCCTTGCAATGAACAATACGATGGAGAGCTATAAGCGAGAACCTGTATTTGCAACGACGTCAACAATCGATTACTGCAATCGACACTGTCGACGTAACTATTTTAAAAATAGAGGCGTCACGCTCTATTCATTATCAAATTTCAAGGGAAGAGAATCGATCATACCGATTATTGATTCTGATGAAACCTACTACGATATCGAATCGATGCCCACTATCGCATCGATAAAATTCCCGAATGACTGGGACGGTTCAATCACACTATACGATGGTGACGAAGGACAAGGGTATTCTGAAACGTTTTCTGAAAGTGATTCAAACACCTGGGACAGTGACTTATCTCAAGGGGCATCATCAGTTGCAGTAGACATCGGATCTGTTGACGAAGATCCCGTATCAAATGTCGCCATAGAAGCCGAAAGCTATGATCAAAAACGTGGGAGCATCCGTATCGAAAGAAAAGGCAATGCGACCAACCTGGGCTATATCAGAACAGGTGATTGGGTAAAGTACTCTAATATTAATTTTGGTTCGACGGGGTTTGATACCTTCGAAGCGCGCATCGCCACCTCGAGAAGACACTCCTACGGCACTATTGAGATCTACCTGGACGAGATGTCTGAGCCGCCTGTTGGCACCTTTACCCAATTGACTGGGCCTGGTGGCTGGAGCAAATTCAAAACTCATGCTATCGAGTTAGACCAAAACATAACGGGTAATCATGATCTCTATCTAAAGTTTAAGTCTGGTTATAATATTGATTGGCTTCGATTTACGTCAGAGTAGTCAAAAAAGGATCCTAGCGCCCGCAAGAAAGCACGGGGGCAACGGCCATAAATCAACACCCGTTGGTTTATGGCTGCTGCAATTACCCTCTAGAAAGAACCTGGAAGCCTTGTATTTTATCCTGGCTTACCTTTCACTAAAGATAGTTATCTCATGTCGACACTCAATCACCCTGGTGTCATAAAAGAATTCAATAGATTCCTAGTCGAAGAAAAGTTAATTATTAGAAAATTAAAAAAACAATTCGGATTAAAGGAATGGTCAAATTAGTCAATGCTAAAGGGGCTCTGTGCACATCGGCATAGTAAATGACACTTTGATTATAGGAAAAATGCGAGGGAAGCATTTTATATTGTGATGTTAATACTAAGTAGTAAATGTCGCCCCGGGATAGGCACCTCACCTAGTTCATCTACCGGAAAATCATAGTTTACACTAGTTTTTGGGAATAGATATTCCTCGTCGAACATATTACGTACCTGAAAGCCAACTTCCGTGGTGTGGTTTAGCTGTAAAGAAAAGTTAAAGTCAACAACACTAAATGAACCCGGGTCTCGATAAGTATCTGAATCTGCCACTTGATAGCCTTTGACATGACGTGCGATCAAATTGGCAAAATAATTATTTTGGTGATAGGTAATACCTAAATTTACCTTTCCATAAGGAACATCACTAATTTCAACACCCGCTTTATCTTCAGAACTTGCATAGCTGTAATTGGCAAACATTTTCCAACTATTCGACAATAGTTGCTTGACCTCTATTTCAACACCTTTCGCCTCAATTTCATCGGATACATTCTGGTATATAGCTACGCCCCCCGTTGCATTAGCAACGGGAACACGATCAATGACATCCGTCGTTTTATTTGTAAAAAAAGTGAGACTGGCTAAAGTGCTCTCATCATTGTAGGTAACACCTAATTCATGAGAGAGAATGATTTCTGGCTCAATTGGTGGCGCGTCGATTATAATTCCATTTTGTGATTGTACTTCGACAATTTGTTGATTTAATCCTGTTTCCTTAAGGCCGGGTGAACGTAGCGCTTGCCCGGCCAAGTATTTTATGTTCCATTTTGGATCTAGTTTTTGTACAAGCGAAAGTCGTGGCGACCAATTATTATATTTTGATGTGTCGCTTTTCCCGTTATCAAATCGAACGCCTGCTGTTACCAATAGGCCTTCCAGTACGGGAAATCGATCTTGATATTGACCATATATCGAAGCAACTTTAATTCGGTCAGTTGGTTGATCTGCATTAAAATCAGATACCGCAGTTACTCCTGAACCAGGAGTGTTGATGTTATAGAAGAAGCTGTCGTCATCTTGGATTCGTGTGTCGTAATTAAATCCGAAAATAAGATTCCTATCGATATTGGAATCATACTGTCCTTCTAGATTGAATTCCCAATTTTCGATAATTACATCGTACACCAATAGTGGACGGTCACCTGAGTCGAAGTTGTCAAAACTGTCCCTATCAACAAGAAGGGTAACACCGAATTGCTCAGATCTATTGTATTTTAGATAACTGCTTAGGTTTAATGCTTCAGATATTTTTCGGTTATAACGAATATACGGAACCAGTGTTTCCCAAGTGATATCATTTATTTCATGTGATAAGGGAGTATGCGTCCAAAACTCACCGATTCCTGAGCGAGTTTCCATATAGATTGCTCCAGTTTCCAAACCATCTAGAAAGCCTTCTGTAATTTCATATTTATACCGAAAAAACGAACTTTTTTGGTCGTCAAAATTTACGAATAGTGGATCTTCAATTTGACCGACAGAGTCTTTCGAGGCATCTTTGTCGAAATAACTCATATTCACACTGAGCCTGCCCCCTTGCTCTGTTTGATAATAGTTCGCCATATACCGCTTATTGTTATCATAAGTGCCCAGTGCCAAATTAATTTCTGATTCGGCGCCATATTCTTCTCGCTCTTTGGGGTTGATGCTCACCACACCAAAAAAGGCGCCCGTACCGTAAAGCGCGGAACCCGGACCGCGCAAAAACTCTATCGAATCTGCAAAATACAGCGGAAGTTCTTCTTCAGTGATGACCTTGTTGGCCCGAGCATGCGCGACAGGTATGCCATCAATAAGTAATAAGTGTTTATGGTTATCGTAACTGCCAGCCTTCTGCCCGCGAGTTTCAAAAACCCGTTCTCCATAAATGTTGTAGCTACTATACCCCGGTGTTATATCTGCAAAATCTGCCAATGTAATATATCCAGTTTCTTTAATATCTTGGCGATTGTAAACGGTGACTATACCCGGTGCATCTTGCGGTAGGAAAGCAGTCTTAGAAGCTACTGATATTTCAGTTTTCAGTAACTCTTCTAATGAAAAATAAAATAAGTCATTGTCTTTTTCCTTGTGAAATGGTGTTTCATGGGCGAAGGAGAAAGTTGCAATGGCGAAGGTAAGGACCGATATTGTCACTCGAATTTTTAGTTTAATGAACATATCACTGCACTCTAGAATCGAATTGTCACAAATATAACTATTAACAGAAAAATCAATCACCTAGATATAAGTAAAGCTAGTACTAGCTGTTTCAGGTGCGGTTAATGAAACGTTGAGTGATTAGAAGTATTCTTAGAGTATAGACGACATATTAGTAAGCCCCAAAACTCAACCCCTCACGGATTAAGAGCGTAGTCACCACGCTTATCCTGAGTATAAATGTAGTTGGCCTGAGCAATAGGGCTTCCGATTTTGGAATTCACAAAAAAGGAAAGCCCTCAGCTTGATTACTCTTCTTCCAATAAATTTAAAGGGCTCCAGTAATAAATCCCCCCATTATCACTTCCCGAAAATACCGCATAACCACCTGGATTTATAGTCATCGGCCAGTTCATTAAAGATGTGGTGTGTTTCCAATACTCATAGCCAGTCTGGGCATTGAACAAGTAAAAATTGCCTTGTGTTTACAAAGGTGGCGCTGCACTGTCCTCATCACTAAATATGGGTTGGTCATCCACTGATGTTACAAATTTGGTGTAAGCATCTATATTCATTCCTGGATTCGGGCAATAATCGAGCTTATTAATCCATAATCGTTGAGGGGGAGTTGTTCACATTTTTTAACATATAAGCGTACCCATAAGCGGGGTTGCTTGAGGGAACGAAGTTTCCTCCAGATGCCACATACAACTCACCGCTGGGTGTATTACAGATGGCTAATGAATAGCTCAAAATCATTCTGCCGTTCGCACTAGGTTCCCCTCCGTTAGAACCAATAATCAGAGGAACAAAAGGATTCATCATAATGATTGAGGCGCTAAACCCTCGTAATAGCTGACAACACTTGGTCTTCACGCCGGCTAAAGGCTTGACTGACGTAATGAATAGCCCGCCAATGTGCTAACCAAGCGACCATTGCACAACCTACCAGGACGGAAACGACAAGATTGATATCAATACCATATTGCAACATACGAGCAGCAACCACAATCGGTAGAGCTCCTAATACCACACCAGAAAATCCCGCCAAGGACACTAATAAGGGTTGCCGTTCCCGTCGATTTAAACTGGCATCGAATTTTATCGGATAGTGAACAGATACCCATAAACCGAAACTTGCCACCACGGGCACCAATACGAACACCCCTAATAAGGCGACAAAAAGCCAATCAACACTCACATCGACCATCACATACCACCAGTAAAAAAGACAAGCTGCAAACCCCAAACACAAACTCATCATGCTATGGACTTTGGCTTTTGCCAATAGAATTTGTTTTGGCGTTATTGGTGCACCCATTAGGTTTAACAAACCTCGCCCATCATAAGCAAAGGTGTTATGGGTGAATGTTAATAGTATTAAGGCTGCAGCATAAATGCCTACTCCGGCCATTAACCACAATTGTGAGATGTTATCTAAAAAATGAGTCATTAACTCGCCAGCAGAAACTAAACGCAAAGCAACAATCAAAAAGAAAGGTACAATGGCCAATAACCGGAATCTTGGATTACGCCAGAGTTCAAATAATTCTCGCTGAGCTAGCGCTCTATTAACGCCCCCTCTCCCGTTAAACATCAACCATGAGTGCTGTTGAAGCGACTGATAGGAAGCTGATTTATAGTTGGATCTTTGTAGGCGATATTTTGCATTCAGAAGCCCCAATAGCGCCAACGAAAACATGGCAACACATTCAAGAACAACCCCGTTTGTCCGATGTTCAACGAGCGCCAATAGGCCTTCGCCTAAATAACCTGGTGGTATTTTGGCAAAAGCGTTGGCTATATTTGCAAACTCCTCCAATTTGATTCCACTCCCGCCACCTACACCACCACTCTGTTTATACAACCAAGAAATGTCCACTTGAGGTAACAACATACCAATCGCAATAAATACCAATAATGTTAATGCTAATGCTCGGCCATTGCTCTTTGCTCTTAATATATCCCTCAGCAGATATACACCAGCCTGACTCCACGTTGCACACATAGCTATAAATGCGAGTAACAGAAGAAGCGCTGACCCATAGTCCGTTGCGTTTTGGCCTTTTAGATATCCAATGCTTGCTCCAATCAATGGAGTGAACATAAAAAAACCTACAGGCTTAAATACTCCGGATATAATGGATGCAGAAAGTAATCGTATTTCTGAAATTGGGAATTGCAAATAACGATCTCGCTCACTACCATCTTCCACGCCAGCTGATAAAACTGGCCACAACATCCATATCATAGCGGTGACAAAACAGAGTATGTTCAAATAGAACTGACTAACCACCAGCTCAGCGCTGATTGACGGGTGAGACATAAACCAAAAAGTAAAGCCACCTAGCAGTAGGCTTGGAATGGAGACCAATACTATAGAGAAAATACGGCCATATTGCCCCCATTGATTCCCCGCGTTCTTAGCCATCACCATTCTTAAACGCCATAACAGTGTAATGTGATGTATAAAACCAGGTAAATTAGGCGTTATTAACTTAGCGGTGATACGGTCACTATTGCTTTCACTCACTCAGTAATTCCTTCCTGATAGAATGACAAGGTCGCCTTTGAAATATCTGATATCGGAACTAACGCTTTAAAGACACCTTCTAAATTTAAGCTTTGATAACGATCGAGCAGTGACGCTTTAGTGCCATGATCAAGAATTTTTCCTTGATAAAGAATACCCGCATGAGTGGCTAGCCTATCGGCAATTTCTAAAATATGGGTTGTTAATAGAATGGTGACGCCTTTACGGCGTAATTCTTCGAGTAGGGCTCGAACTACCTGCGCCGCGATTATATCAATACCATCAAAGGGCTCATCAAGAAACACAATACTTGGTCGGTGAATTAAGGCGGTTGCAATGGCTAAGCGTCGTCGCATTCCTTTAGAATACGTTGCGATTAATTGCGAGCCGGCATCATTAAGTTCTGTTAACGATAACAACTCCTCCGCTCTCAGCTTGGTTTCCTTAGCACTTAACCCATACATACGGCCACTGAACATCAATTGCTGTAGTCCGGTTAAGCGTTCAAACAGGGCTAGTTCTTCTGGCACTATGCCAATTCGTCGCTTCACCTCCAACGGGGATTTAACAGGGTTGTAGCCTAATACACTAACCTCACCATTATCTGGCTGATAGATGCCCGTTAATATGCCGATGAGTGTTGATTTTCCTGCACCATTTGGACCCAAAAGCGCATATAGCGCGCCATGTTCCAATTCAATATCGAGATCTTGTAACACTTTACCTTTGCCGGGATACTCTTTAGATATTTTCCGGCCACTTAACGCAATATTATTCAACACCTAGCTCACTTCTTGATATTTTTTTAATAGAATTATTAGCCGATAACCATTGGTGTATTTGTTGTTGGTCCGCTTTAAACACTCGCCAATCGCCTTTTAGGATTTCCTTTTCTAATTGGCTTTTACTCCAACCGGTATACCCAACAAAACGAGCAATGACTGCTGAACTGTCATCTGTTGTTATTGTCGGTCTATTTCCAACCATACTAATCGCTCCAGTTTGCGGTTGGTATGCTAGCCAAAAAAGGTGGGACTGAGCCATAGGCCCGCCCCAATACAGGCCTGCTTTCTTATGGGGAATATTTTCAAGTTCGTTAAGCCGAGCCTCAATGCGAGGAGTTAACTTCAGTTGTTGGAATCTTTCGACACCGTCCTCAAAGGATTCGTTCAATACAACCCCAGTTGTTCCCTCGGGCAAGTAGTCAACCAGCAATATCTTGGTGTTCTCGAAAACGCCACCTCGTAAACTTTGTGTTGCTTGCAAAACCATGCCGCCGGAAAGATTCTCTAGGTAGTTATGCGCCTTTAGTTTGTAGCGAATGACCGGTGTCGCAATAACAACACAACAGACTGCTAGAAATAACAGTTTGTTTAACTTGCCCATAACCTATCCATTAGTAATATATTGAAGTGGTAAGCCATGTATATTCCAAATCGGTCGCTCGCAATATCCGTAACCTTTACCCGCGGGGTGTTTGATTCGATTTCCGTCGAGCAATTGTTTTATGGACAAAACCACTGAATAGAATAAAACCAAGGGCAAAAGTTATGCCTGTGAGAAGAATGGATTCGATGCTCTGTGGGACTATAAAAAGAGCACCGACAAATTGCACGCAAATAATAGTACACAGTAACCCGGCTACAAACTGGTTGGAACGCGTTGCTATGAATTTTGCACCCAATGGAGCCCCTATCACAACAATTGGAATGGAAACTAACCAATAATTCCAGGTAATAGCTTCAATAGGCTGGCTGCCCAAAAGACGCATTGACATAGCGATAAGTGCATTGCCAGCCATCAGTACCACTGAGGTTGGTGTGGCAATACGGATATCGACACGATGCTGAAGTACCAAATATGAGAAAACAACAATGTCGATGCCTGATCCTGTTATGCCAGTAACAGTCCCACCAATCAACCCCAACATGACTAGTTGCCCTTTAACGGAAAACGAGTAGTCTCGAATTTTTTTATTAGAAGTCTTAGTGCTGAAAAGGTGTCGATAAGCTATTACGACACCAAAGCTAAGCCATAAAGAAACGAAAAACATCTTAGTATAAACCGGACTCATATATGGAGCGATGCCATATAAGCCCAGCAGAGCACCAGGGATTCCACCCAGCGTTGCGTAGAACAACGCTTGCCTTTCTACCGGTATCTTGGATACGAAAATCGCAAAAGTCGCGGCCGACATCCCAACAGACTGTATAGCCAAAGAAAAATCCCTGGCAATGCTTGGTTTAATATCAAAAAAGATAGTTAATACGGGAAATGCAACCGCCCCACCTCCTTCACTCGTGGCGCCAGCGATAAAAGAAGCAAAGGCCATCGTCAAAGAAATAAAAGCGTAATCATCGAAGAGATACCATGCATTCATGGAAAACATATAGGTGAGCCACCCGCCCCAAACACATAGCCCTAATATCACCGATGGGTGACGAAACAGTTTTCCTATGTGTTTAGGCATCGATTGGTGTCATTCTAGGTTGTTTTTTGGGTAAGTCACCGCAAGATCAAAGGGGCGTGAGCGTGAGCCTAAGTTGTAATCAATGAGTTCGACTACTAACCGCGGCTGTTCACGCTCAGCGGCTTAATCATTTTCGATGTGTTGGTAAAACACAGTGAATTTTTTCTTTTGGCATCCACCAAATCAACGGAAAAAAGATCTTGGGCATAAATATGGGGCTTTTATTGACCAAGCTGATATTTTCCGGCGTTGGGAAATAACGCAGTGTCGAATATGGTGTCAGCAACATTTGAGGAGATCGGTAACTCTCCGGTGGTCGCAGCCGTCGACCTAGAGTTTCACAATAGGGGTACATATCCGTAGGGTACACGGCATCGATGTTGATAGTGGGGTATTTTAGCTTTTGCTTGGCACGGTCTCTTTCCCAATCTGCTTCGGTTGGGCGAGTGCATTTTTCCATAATGATGTCGCAGATCCAACGAGCTTGTAGTTCACAGATCGTGGGGATATTCCCTATAACTGGACGAGCAAAGCCGGAAAGAAAAACCGTAGGGTCTGACTTATGAGCTACGGCATACACGAAGTCAGCGACTTTAATTTGATCACCTAAATAGTCCATCGTCGACACATATCCGATACCGTTCACAAAGTAGTCCGGTTGAATCTCTATGGTTTCATCTGTTGATATGCGTTTTAGTGTTAACGAAGAGCCTTTGTGATCAACTACAGGGCCCCATACTTCAACGTTGTGAGGGTACTTCAAAAAGTCATCGTTCTTCGTGTGAAAGACATTGTAAAGTTCATCTTTTGCGTTATTGAAAAGCTCTAACTCTAACTCACGCCTTTTGTTCTCATCCGTCGTCAGAGAAATTTTATCTCCTGAGATCGTCCACTTTTGTATCTTGGTATAAAAAGTTTTTACGCCCCGAACAAACTTTTCACCGATATAGTTTCTCCAGGTTTCTTTGACTCGCAATAGTATTTCATTGCGAAGGTAATCCGAAGGGACACCTCGGATAGGGTGAACTCTAGGTGATAATCGAATCCCTGACTTCAAAGAAAATATAATCTTGTTCTTTTTCGAATACCTCGCCGCCATATCTATCGCAGACTCGCCACCACCTACAATTAAAATGGTCTTACCTTCAAGTTTTTCTGTCTTGGATTCCAGCTCTTCGAGATTGGCCATGTAATCCAATTGTTCTTTCGGGCGATTTGCCAGTCCAGAGCCCAAAATAAGGTAATCAAAATCACCCGGCTCTTTGCCGTTAACGGCAACTGACCAACCATTTTCAGTACGTGAACAAAGGGTCACTTCAGAGTTGTAATGGATGAAGTCTCCAATACCTTTTTCTTTGACAAAGTCGGTAAGGTATTCGCCCCATTCTTGGCCTCGAAAAAAACCATCGATCGTCGAGAACTTCACAAATGACGCAAATTGTGTCGCGTACTTCGTGCTCGTGGACATGAACTCACTATCTTGCCAAGCCCAAGCTCCGCCAAATCGGGACGATCGTTCATAGAGTACGACCTCCCATTCAGACATATTTAAGTCGTGCGTAAGCGTAGCCAGATTGATTAACCCTGCTGGGCCCGCACCAATGATACAAATTCGTTTTTTAATCATAATATTAGGATAGTGGTCATTTTGTTATTTGCGAATAATACCGAAGATTGAGGTGTTTTAGAAGACAAATTAATTTAGGCTGAGTTAAGCCTCTCTGGTAGTTCTTGGTATCGACTGACTGTCCAATCAAGGGCTTAGAGGTTCCGCACCTCCACCGCCCCCTTGGCTTGGCAAACAACCCTACTCTATCTACACTAAAACCAGGTATTGATGACTAGCCGTCAATCTGCCCAGGCGTACTAGGCTAGGAGGCATTCGTTTTGCGGAATTTATGGCTAACCTTGGTGTTGGCGACTATCTCATTTCAGGTTAGCGCGACCATTAGCACAACTATTGACGTTGCTTCGATAAGTACGTTCAAAAACATAAGTGAATCTTCTGAATACCTCCGGGACCCGGAAAACTCGTTAACGATTAAAGATATTATCAATAATAACACTGTATTAGAGTGGAATAAAAACACGTCATCTGCACCTAATTTCAGTTTCACTTCGGATACGTTTTGGGTGAGACTGCATCTTCAAAATACTGATTCTAGCAACGTATCTTATATCGTAAAACTTGACTATCCATTGATGGACGAAGCAGATATTTATCAAGTGAAGGGGGACGCTATTGATAGTCAGGTTGGCGGCGACAGCTTTCCTTTTCGGAACCGGTTACTTGAAGACCGAGCGTTCGCCTATCCCTTGTTACTTTCTAAGGGGCAGTCCATTGATGTGTACTTTCGGCTTAAAAGTACAGACACCATGATTTTCCCGATCATCATACTCACCCAAGAAGAGTATACCCACCAAATTAAAGTCGAGAACTTTATATTCGGAGCTTATTATGGCGCCATAGTAATCATCTTGATTTACAACACGTTTCTTTTTCTCTTCTTGCGAGATATCACTCAAATTTATTATGTGTTCTTAATCGCTTCCTACGCTTCTATGGAATTATCTCTCAATGGCATTGGAAATGTATACCTTTGGGGAGACTACCCCCAACTCGCCAAGTTAATAAGGCCTTTTATGCTGGGCATACTTACAATTGTTATGTTACAGATCACCAAATCCCTGCTAGACATCAAAGTAATACAATTTCGAAAACTAAGCGTCGAGCGTCCATTATGGATATTGGGGATTGGTACCATGTTAAGCGTATTTTTCCTTCCATTCACCCTAAGCATACAACTAGGGATGGTGGGAGTAATAATTGCAACGCCAACGGTATTGGTGGCCGGTATCTATTCGTGGAAACATGGAAATAACACGGGAAAATATTTTACCCTAGGATGGTCCGGATTAATTATTGGTGGAATAGTCAATGTGCTAAGGGCTTTTGATATTATCCCGGTTAACTTTATCTCTACCTATGGCTCTCAAATTGGCTCCGTCGCCACCTTGCTTATTCTAAACATGGGTATAACCGACAGAATGCGAGGCCTGCAATTAGCCAAAGATGAAGCAACAAAGTTATTGCTCAATAAGCAGATTGAAGCAAACCAAAAACTTGATAAAAAAGTTAAAGAAAGAACCCTCGCTCTTGAGAAATCAACTATGCAAGCACAAATGTCTCAAGAAGCGGCAGAGGCTGCTGCACAATCCAAGAGTCAGTTTCTAGCAACAATGAGTCATGAAATACGCACCCCAATGAACGGTGTTGTCGGCATGACTCAGCTACTTGAAGATACTCCGCTAGATGAGCTCCAGCATCACTATGTAAACACGATCAAAAACTCAGGAGATGCCCTGGTAAGAATCATTAATGATATTCTAGATTTTTCAAAAATAGAAGCAGGAAAACTTGATATAGAAAATATACCGTTCTCGATTCGAGAGCTATTTGATGAATGTGTATCATTGCTAGCAATGCTTGCAACAGACTCAAATGTAAGAATGATTTCTCACATTTCCGCAAATATACCGGATGTGATCAACGGAGACCCTACCAGAATTCGACAAATAATCATAAATCTAATGAGCAATGCGTTTAAATTCACTAAAGAGGGGTTTATTTTACTTAAAGTTGACTATCACGATAACCAACAACAATTATATTTTTCTATCCAGGACACTGGTATTGGACTGTCCCAAGAACAGCAACAAAAACTATTTAAATCATTTTCACAGGCAGACTCGTCCACTACGAGGAAATATGGTGGCACTGGATTGGGGTTGGCAATCTGTAAATCATTAGCAAAAATGATGGGAGGAGATATAGGCGTCGATAGTAAGGAAAAACAAGGTTCAACCTTTTGGTTCAGCGTAAAGCACGATGAAAGCACACAAACAACGTCAAAAAGTGAACCAACAAAACCTCTGGCTAATAAATCCTGTTTAATTATCGACACTTTAGCAGAGTCCAGTGTAGCCACTCAGCAGCTACTCACTCACTGGGGAGCAGAAACGGAAATATTGCCGTCATCGTCAAATATTAGGAGCAAACCTGACATCGCAATATTGTCTAGGTACTTAGACAAAGAAACATTACAAATAGTAAAATCACAATTAACCTGCCCC
This sequence comes from uncultured Gammaproteobacteria bacterium, assembly GCA_913063125.1. Taxonomy (GTDB): domain Bacteria; phylum Pseudomonadota; class Gammaproteobacteria; order Pseudomonadales; family Ketobacteraceae; genus 42-54-T18. The sequence continues at coordinate 53,186 of CAJXZM010000013.1, forward strand.
ATCATAACTATATCCAGAGCAGGTGATAAGATTGACTCAGAAAATGCATCGATATCCAACCCAATTATAGCGACTCAACTACTCAAAAAGCTTAAGAGTGAGCTAGGAATCAGAAAAAAAGTATCTAAACTACTCCGCGAGAAGGAAAAGAATCCTGTCTACAACCTTAATGTAATGGTAGTGGAAGATAACAATGTAAATCAAATGGTTATCAAAGGGTTGCTAGCAAAGTTTGGAATAAAACCTATTATTGCAGAAGATGGGCAGGTTGCACTTGATGAATATGCCTCTACAAAAACACCATTCGACCTCATTCTCATGGATTGTGAAATGCCGATATTGGATGGCTATGAGGCAACTCGTGAAATTAGAATATTGGAAAGAAAGGACGGTACCGTCCCCCCAGTGCCTATCATTGGGTTAAGTGCGCATGCAATGTCTGATTTTAGAGATATGGCGATAGATTCTGGTATGGACGACTTTCTCTCCAAGCCATTAAAGAAAGATGATCTGCATAAAAAGCTGCAAGCATTACAGGCGAATTAGTTGTATTGAATCAGGCCTCGATAGCAGAATGGCAACATGAATTGGGTAATCGGACATGAATTCCTCCGAATAAACTCCAGCTAATCCTATTATATTAGATATACCACCTGCATGATTTCTATCTCAATACGTATGTTTCAGCAACTCAAACACCATAAATCAGCGGCCCGAATGCCACGATTAATAACGTCGTTCCCATCACTAACAAAGGTAACAAATATTTTTCATGACGATAGTAGAAGTTATTACCCTCCAGTGACGCAAGTAAGCATTCGTCTTCCCCGACCACCTGCCGTGTAAAGATATGGCTTAATGCAACCGGAGGGCTTAGATACCCTAATTCTAACGCAACCAAGCGCGTCATCCAAAAATGGATTGGGTTAATGCCTTGTTGATAGGCTATCGGGGCAATCATCAAGGACACTATACCTACCGCTGCCATAGATTCTATAAACATACCGATCAATACAAACATAGCAACTAGAGCGGCCATGGTGGCAAAGGTAGTATTAAAATCTTCTAGGAAGGTTGCAGAAACCATCTTACCTCCCATGCCTAAAACCACCATAAAAGTCGACATTAACATTAGCAATGCACCAATATGTATGGATGCATCGCTCATTGATTTTGTCAGTGAGCCCTTGATAGATTTTATACGCTCTGGATCATCGTAAATGGGATCAGCCTTGCTTATTCTGCGTTCATACACGATCACGAAAAAAATAAGCACCGGCAGCATTATCGGCGCAGAGAACTGATCCATATAAGCATCGAGTACTACGGAATATATAAGCATCATGCAGGCAAAAACGGCAATATAAGGTAGTAATGACCTAAAGTTTTCTAATGATGGTGTTAACGCTTTACTGGCTTTTTCCACATGGAGTGGCTCTTGTTTGGTAATCAATGCATAAAAGAAAAAAACCAACGCCGTTAGCATGAATACTCGAATTCCCCAAAAAAACAAATCGTCCGTTACGACCTCCTTGTTAAGAATTGAGATAATCACCACCAACAAGCAAGGGCGTAACACAATACCAGAACTACCACTCATTGCTGTTGTTGCTAGCGCTAACTGTCGACGGGTACCAACCTTTCGTAACTCTCGATAAACGACCGTGCCCATTGCCAAAATAATAATGGAGGAGGCTCCGGTATACGCTGTTGGCACAGCCATTACCACCACAGCCACAAAAGCCAACAATTCTGGCGGTAACTTCCATGGTGTAAACAAACTAAATACCCGTTCACCCAATTGAGTTTGCTTTAACAACATGCCGCTCCACAAATACAAGGCTACATCGAGATAGGTCCCTGCACTTTCGAAAAATGCACTAAAGTAAATCGCCAACCCAGTAACATGCTCTTTCACGCCATAGGTAACAAACCCAAAAAATAGCATCGCATAGGTATACAGCGGAACCGATAATAACGCGCGCCCGAGCCCTCCACCCTTCACCATACCTTGTGGCGTTCTAATAATTTGGTATAAACTGACCAATGCCAAAATTGTGGAACCTACTGCCAATCCATTGATGATTTCTGCATTACTAACCGCTATAGAAGAGTTAAATACGTCATTTCTGAACTGCCATGCCGAAAGGGCCAGCGCACTATTAGCAGCAAGCTGAAGCGACGTCGATACTTGATGATCCAGTGTTGAAACAATAGGACGAAATGCAATATGATGTCGTTTTTGTGTGGCCACCGCAGCCGCCACAAACAGCAAAATCACCAGAAAGACCTGTTGTTGAGCCGTCGCAAATAAACTTGCCTCAGCAAATTGATGTTCAACATAACGAAACACTCTTACGGCAGGGGTAACCTTGCTCTGAAAGTATTCAGCTTGTGAATAGGAGAAAATACACTCCTCCTTTTGTTTCTCCAATGATCTTCGGGCTGCATCACGATCAAAGCCTTCATCAAACAAATCAAAGTCATCAGCAGACCTGCTAGCTTCGACTTCCAATTGCCTCAAACGTGCATCGATATTGGGACTTCTATTACAGGAGGGAGATCGAATGTCGTTACGTAAAGAAAAGTAGTCTACCCAAACGTACTCGCCCACTTTAGTAAGTTGGCTGTGTAAACTCTCCCCTGTTCGTGCAAATATTAAAAATATTAACAATAATAGGATCAATATTATCGGTGTCTGATCCGTTAATATTGGAATATATGTTTTTTTAGTATCAACTGTAAGTTCACTCACAATATTACCCCTAAGTGATTTTTTTGTCATATTGGCAATAGGAAATGCCAAAGGCGATCGTTAATAATCTTGCTATGTATTTCATTTACCACGCAAGATAAAAGGCCAAAACGAAGGCGACCAAGAATGTAGGAATAATAAGACCACCTACTTTCATTACGGTTTCAGCCGATTTCATGCCCACCAAATCTGAAGATATAGCGCACTTTCGGCGCTTAAAAACGGCGTACACACAGATTAGATTAAACATAATGGCCAGTAATGCGAAAATGATTTTGTACAGAAATACACCTGAGAGATGGCTTTCATTTACCATTAGCATTCCAGATGCCAAAACCGTTGTGAATGCCGGAATCTCCACCCAAATGTCTGTAATGTAGTGCAACTTGGATGCTCTAATATACGATTCATCATCGTTCATACCATCAAACTCAATCGCAGCTTCAGCTCCGACCACACCAATCCAGATTCCAAGCGCAATAAGGTGAATAATTAAGATTAGGCTCATTAGTTTAGCTCTCTAGTTGGTGGATAAGAATGTTGCTGTTATTTCTACCGATGAATTAATTTAGTGAATTTGGCAGTACTATGGGGAATACGATACTTGATGGATATTCTAGGCTATTGTGAATAGTTGTGATTCCATTTTGTGGATTTTCCTGCTGTACGTAATTCATTATTCCTTACGTTTGATTACTTGGACTAATTGAAATACGCAATCGATGCCCACGACGGATGATCGCGCTCGTTGGGAAAATATCGATTTGCATTTAAACACCTCTCCAGGAATCACAGCTAATACCTCTTACTATTAGATTTTATAACAATCATCTTTCAATAATCGCCTTGGAAATTGCTCTATTTAAATTAGATCTACGCGAAATACCGAACGACATTAAAATTCAACAATGCCTTTAGATGACTACTTAAAATTCTTGACTGTAGCTTATTTCAAATAGAACAACATCCAAGGTTGCCGTGATATCTTGGCCTTGAAATGGGTTATATATTGCCTTACTTGGGTTAGTACTATTGCCCAAGTCGCTTGATCCACCGGGCATTTCCACTTCGGTATGGAAGTAAGCGAGACCCACATCTAAATCCGCGCCCGACTCCATTCGATAACCGAAACCAACGCCGTAGAACTTACCCGATGCAATCGGTAATAACGGGCTACGTGACGCCTTGGGGATTGAGGTTGGCCTATCTTCCAAACCAAAGCGCAATGCAAGTCGGTCCGAGTATTGGTATTCAAAACCAATCGCCCAATTCCACGTATCCTCCAAACCCAAAGGGAATTTTACAGAATTCGGACTCGCCAATTCGCTTTGCACCAAACTACCTAACGCTAAGACATCTATGTTTTGCGAAAAATCAACAGGAAGAGTTTCCCACACGGACCATCCAGTGAATTTATAATCAACATTAACTTTAACGGTAGGTGTCACCTGCAAGCTTACCCCAAATGCATAATGTTCCGGCGTTTTGGTCTTTACGCTTGCCTTTCCCTCTACCGCATCGGTCTGGCCCTGAAGGCCTATAGCACCCAGACCTGCTGCTAATAACTTATCACTTGATAACTCACCTATAAAACTCAACCAGCGATCACTATTCACCCACTGAAAGTCTCCCTCCAGATCCATGGCCACAGGGGATTGATATACCACCCCAAATGATACCCATGGCTCTGGTTCCCACAAAACACCTAAATTAAAACCAACGGTTAGCTCCTTCTCTACCGCAAATGTTAATGTCCCTAGTACGTCGTAAGGAAATAGGTCCTCACAAATGGGAATAGCAGCCCCGTCGTTTCCATCAACTGTATCGCAGTCCCCCGCCTGTAAAAATGGCAATGCTAGTAATCCAAGATGATCACTTCTAAACGGCACCTCAAATCCAATGCTGGTATAATTGAAGTTAATTGAGGCCCCAAACGAAAGCTCATCGGTGACCCTCACTCCAATCGATGGTGAGAAATACGTTAACATTAGCAACGAGAATCGCTGTCCAATAAATCGACCAGGATCATCGTCAGCCCGATAAAAGCCGGCTGCCAATGGCGTATACACATTGGTACCAAAAGTTATATTGCTATCAGGTGGTGAGTAGGAAGCCCCTCCCAATGGGAAAAGTAACGCGGGCAAATCGGTCTGACCAATGTCAAACGGTAAAACCATCGTGGCTCCTTCTGTTCTACTGGTCGATTGAAAAGATTCGTTATAGAACCATTCATCTGGGTTCGCGATTATAGGTAGACCGTCAGCCCCTAGCTTTCCCCCTTCAATACGCGCATCTTCAAGCAGCGCTTTTCGATCATCATTATAATCACCCAGCTCCATTGTTATATCAAAGCTACCGGCGATTAGTTTGAAGTGTTTTTTGCGTCCAGATAGCTTCACTAAACCGGCAGGATTATAGTGAATTGAATCAATACCCGGCGGATCAGCGGTTACAGCATGAGCCAACGCTAACGCTTTTGCGTTACCTATGCCAAGGTTATCCGTTAGAACGGCGTTGCCGTGTGTTGGCAACAGGAGAAAAAATACGGCTATAACAAATAGGGCATTTTTATTAATTTTATCAAACTCGCAAGGTAACATCATTTTCACCTTTTCTATCGACGATGCTATATCGTCTTATTTTTTTATAATTATTTTTTGGAACGAACGATAAGCAATACCGAAAAAATGAAATCACAACTTTTACGTAAGTGATTTCATTACAGTATGGAAAACCTTGTTTACGATCGGGCGAATGGGAGCAAGAAAAAATCTTACTTTTTTTAAAGCTACTTGCATTTCACTTATGTAGTCTGAAAAACGATGTGTTTGGTATTGCAGAATACGTTGACTCTCTTTTGTATCCATCCAATGCGTATAAAATGTATCTTCACCAAGCACATTTGAGTCTAAGGTTAAACCACACGCATTTATTG
>CAJXZM010000014.1 GCA_913063125.1 uncultured Gammaproteobacteria bacterium
GGCAAACATCTCTACCGGATGATCAATCTATGTTCTATTTTGATGGGTGATCTCACTCATCAAAGCGGAGAAGAGCCCAAATCACCTTAAAATCATCAAACAATTCAACGAGTTGATGCAATCTTGCAGACCAAATTCGGTTAGTATCAAAAACAGTAGAGAATTCTGATTTATCCTGGTAATAAGCGCCAAACAGCGCAAGGCAAATATCCTTGCGCTTTTGCTCATCAAAAAATGTAGAGAATTCACTTCCAGCACCCATTTGCTCCAAACAACCGTTAACCAAGGAGGCAACCGGACTTGAGATAGCCGCGTGAAAATGGGGGTTTTGCCGCAAGATACCTGCAAGTAACGTTGAGCCTGATCTAGGTAGTCCGGATATAAAGTGCATTTTCTGCATAAAAAAAACATCCATAAAAAAGAATGTGCTTTAGTCACTAGCAAAAAATACTGCTGCCTGAGCAGAGCACTTAGTAGGTGAATTAAACACACTAATTTTTAACTGTAGTTAAAGCATTAAAACTTGTCAACGCAGCCTTCTTAAAGCAAAAAGGCATTAACTAGCGCTCACCAAGAAACACATAACAGGGGGCCGTAACGTCACCTTCAATAGACTGCATAGGTTGCTTAATCTTTTCAAGCAAACCATCTTCACGTTGAAATTCAATAATCTGAGTAAAAACACCCAGTGTTAACCCGTCTTCTGTCGCAGCCAGCCCCATTGGTCGGGGAAAACTCTTGTAATTGATATCGAGATCTTTACCTTCACTTCTCACCAGCATCAAACGGCCTGCCTGATAGGAAGTAAAAGCTAACGAGATATTAAGTTCTTTTTAAAGTGTCGGTAGGTTATCCGTATACTCACAATCAAAATCCATTTCGGCATAGCGCTCGGCAAGAGATTACTCATTTGAGTTTTTCTGTGTTACTTTCGTTATTGTTATCGGTGTTAGCTGACTGAACGAAGCGTAACTCTTTTAACGCGAATAAACCTGCATTAACAATGCCCTGAAAGCTTCTGACAATCTTGCTCTGACACACCGCACTCGATAAACAGGTTCCATATCCAATGATTCCGGGGTGAGATGTCGGCCAAAATACCATACTTGTAGCGCACCCTCTCTTCAGGAAGCTCAATATTCCCTTCGCTATCGCTCTTTCCTCCTATTGTTTTGGTCTGGATAACCAGGAGCCAGGTCTACACCTCAGTCAAATTTTGCACCATACGGGTGGCACTAAGTCGCTTTCGCTAAGCGTGTAGGTAACATGTGGATAATGGAAACCTGCTTCACTATTTTCTCGGCGCCGTAGTGAATAAAATTCACGGCCTTCTTCCTCACTGGCAATTTCCAACTTCGCACCATCTTCCAAATAAGCATTCCCGTTGTCATATTTTATAAATGTTTTTGAGGTTCTGAAGGTAATACCTAACCAAGGATTCTCTCTTTCTTGACCGGTAGCATCCAAAACAATTTTGTGCTTAAAGCGTTGATTGCTATTTACGGAAAATATGATGACACTATTATGCTTCATCGGAATCTCAAAAGTGCCGTCGTCTCCATCCTTAGACACAACGATCAATTTTCGAGAGTTCTTTATATCGGGGTACTTGTAACAGGAAAAAAGCGCTATGAATGATCTGTCGTGTAAATCCTGTGCTTGATCTGAGTGCATTCCCATGCTCGCGTAACGGTCAACGTAATGCTCGATAAGTGCATTGTTAAATGCGACAGGCAAGGAAGCAGACGTTCCGATAAACTGTGCTAGTTGCGTGTGAACCTTACTGAAACGGTGGGCCGGTGACTGATACTTTGTTGTGGTACGCACGATGGGAGTACCACAGTTCGTATCATTATCAACTAATACGGTTCCTAGCCTACCCTTGCCCGCATCTTCGAAAAGCACAGAGCTATACAGTTCGCTATAGAGGTTTTGCTTGGTAGACAAGTTATAACATCGAAACTCATCCTGATAATTATAGTCAGGCGCTAGATAATCTCCTCCGTTCATACTAAACAGAAACTTACCGCCGTAATCTATAAACTCTTCGGTCTTGTTCTCTTTAGCGTATAATTTCCGCAGTTCCGCCACACCTTCCGGGGTGGCTTGTTCCAGTTCTATTAATTTTCCGTCTTGCTTAAGAAAAGTCTGTCCCTCTTTATGAAGCGTCTCAGTGTTGGAACAGCGAACCACATAACCCAAGCGAGTGGGGATTTTATCCGCGTCTAAGGTCGAAGGTTTTATCTCGTGGGTGTAAAGCCTGTTGGTGGATAGTGGCATGAAAAACGCAGAGTCAGGGTATAGTGTTATGGTAAACTCCTCAGGTAGTTTACTCTCCGCTGTTCGTTTATCTGGGTCCTTTAATCGAAACCGCAATTTAGTTAAGCCACTTGCGGTCTTGTATCCATAATCAAAAGGATCATCGGATAGGGGCTGAAGCTTCTCAAGTTCATCATAGAAAGTGCAAAAGGCCATTACCCCATTAGATGGCATGTCTTTGGTTTTATCCGCATGTGAACCAATCTTTGCCTTGGCTTGTTTTCGTTCATCTGTTGCAGGGATATTTCTATAAATCTGTGCTAATACATGATTCAAAGGTGCCTGATTTTCGAAAACGTAAGCAGCTTCTTGATTTAAAGCATCAACAATATGTCTATCGGTTGCTCGGAAGGTTTCTGAGGGCCCGGCGAGATTAGTCGAGCACCGCAAAAGACGAAAATGCAGCCCCTCCTTATCACGCTCCACTGGTGTCAGGTAGATGCCGGTCCTGTAGGCCATGCTTGGTTTGTTGGATTCTGTAAGTGCTTGGAAAACGTGCTCTTCAGAAACCCTGTTAAAGAGGTCAAGCTTAGGATCAAAATAGCGCCGATAGTAAACCCCGACATTCTGAATGAGTACTGGAACTTGCCCTAAACTAATAATGGGCCAAGAAACATCTTCGTTGATATAACCTTGAGATAATTCTCCTACAACAAACACGCGGTCTGCAGTATTGAGATCTAGCGTAACTGCGATGCTAATGTCACCACACAAGTAGACGGTTTTGTTGTCAAAATCAGGCAATTGTTGTGGCGAATTTACGTCAAAGAAAATAGTCGTCCCACAAAAATCGGCTGCAAAGCTCTCGTCTAGCACAGAAGAAAGTACGAGCAGAACGTTCCTGTTTTTTAGTATATTAGCTTCAATTACTGCTTCCATGCTCATTGCTTTTTCCGATGATTTGTTTCGACCATAGTTGAGGAACACTAGGAGTATGACAAGGTATTGTAGTCATTTTTGCTAACAGTAGCTAGGGCGGCTTTTCTATCTAAGTATTGGGGAAGGAGATAGTTTTGCACGTCTAGCGATACCTTAACGCCCATTTTTGAATGAACCTTTGTGTTCTGCCTGTCTTCTTTAAAATAACGTAAAGGACTACAAAATGCCCTTCCAAACTATTAAGCACATCTTCTTTGTTTCCATTCTTCTTACGTCAACTGCCTGTAGCGACAACACAACGGTAGGTACAGATACTGACAACGATGGTGATGGGATTGCTAATGATATCGATACCGATGATGACAACGATGGTATTGAGGATAGTGAAGATAACTTTCCGCTAGACGCTATTGCGTTTGAAGATGAAAATTTTGCGCGTTGTGTGAAGAGTGCTTTGATTAGCAATCAAGTAGATAGGTTGTCTGAGATTACTTTCTTGAAATGTCCTTCTATGAGTATCTCCCGTATTACCCATCTGAGCGCTTTCCCTTCGTTGACTCATCTTAAACTATCCGGTAACCAACTCACCAAAATCGATATCACTCAGAACACAGCTTTGATGCAGCTTGATCTGCGCAACAATAAACTGACCGACATCGATGCCACTCAGAACACGGCTTTAACGCAGCTTGATCTGTACAACAATAAACTGACCGAAATTGATGTCACTCAGAACACGGCTTTGACGCAGCTTGATCTGCGCTACAATCAACTCACCGAAATTGATGTCACTCAGAAAACGGCTTTGACGCATCTTGCTCTTCGGGGTAATCAACTCACCGAAATCGATGTCACTCCGAACACTGCTTTGACGTATCTTGATCTGGCCACCAATAAACTGACCGAAGTCGATATCACTCAGAACACGGCTTTGACAGGTCTTTATCTGCGGGACAATCCATTATCACAAGAAACCATCTACTACCTAAGAACGATTGATTGGATCAATGATCTTTCTTGGTAAAGGGTATTGGGGGAGCCCTCTACGTGAAGCCCCGTAACCAGCCCGCTTGAACGGGTCCAACTCCACTCCTAAAGGACAACAAGATGCCCTTCCAACCTATCAAGCACATCCTCTTTGCTTCCATTCTTCTTATGTTAACTGCCTGTAGCGATAACACAAACAACCTTAACCCCGCGGTAGGTGCAGATACTGACAACGATGGTGATGGGATTACTAATAATATCGATACCGATGATGACAACGATGGTGTTGAGAACAGTGATGATAACTTTCCGCTAGACGCTATTGAGTTTGAAGATGCCAATTTTGCGAGTTGCGTGAAGAGTGCTTTGGTTTACAATCAAGTAGATAGGTTGTCTGAGATTACCCTCTTGGAATGTCCTTTAAGGAGAATCTCCCGTGTTACACATCTGAACGCCCTCCCTTCGTTGGAATATCTTAATCTGTACAACAACAAACTGACCGAAATCGATGTCACTCAGAACACGGCTTTGACGTATCTTGATCTAGACGCCAATCAACTGACCGAAATTGATGTCTCTCAGAACACGGCTTTGACGTATTTTGATCTCAAGGGTAATCGACTGACCGAAATCGATGTCACTCAGAACACAGCCTTGACTGTTCTTAAGCTGAGCGAAAATAAACTGACCGAAATTGATGTCACTCAGAACACGGCTTTAACGGATCTTGAGCTGGACAGTAATCAGCTGACCGAAATCGATGTCACTCAGAACACAGCTTTGTGGATTCTTGATCTGCGCTACAGTCAACTCACCGAAATCGATGCCACTCAGAACACGGCGTTGACGGGGCTTAAGCTGAGCGAAAATAAACTGTCCGAAATCGACGCCACTCAGAACACTGCTTTGACGCATCTTGAGCTGGGCAGCAATCAACTGGCCGAAGTCGATGTCTCTCAGAACGCGGCTTTGACGAATCTTTATCTGTACAACAATCAACTGACAGAAATCGACGTCACTCAGAATACAGCTTTGACGGATCTTAAACTGCGGGGCAACCCATTAACACAAGAAACTATCGATTACCTAAAAACGATTGATTGGATCGATCGTCTTTCCTATTTACAAGCTCGATAATGGTACCGTTAAAACTATTGCAAATAATAAATTGGTAAAACCTTCAACTATCCGCCGAGAATTAGCAAAGCTGGATGAATCCAAAAGGTTGCGGTTAGGTTACTACCTACGGCCACCTGGTTCGTAGCCAGGCGTACTATCCAGTGTTTTCAAGGCCTGTAGCGAGATAAATATATGTTATGACGCGTACTTGCCCCCTATCGGACGGGGCTTTGCGGGATAAATATATGTCTATATTTCAACGCCAGGTTGAGTCTTGCAGGGTGATAAGTCTCATCACGACAAGGCCGCGATAAGACCTTGTTTAAAACCATCCTTAATTGCGAACTTCCTAAACCTTTGCTGCTATGCCTCATGGCCAACAAAGATCATAACGTGTACTACGCCCACCACCCACCAATTGGGTAATCCATTTCTTTTCTAGCATATCCTTTATTGAAGTCCTCATTAATGATCTAGGAGGGAGTGGTAATAGTTGTAATTTCATCTATCACAGGACGCTTGCCCTGCATTAAAAGACGTGAGTCCTTCACTAGTTCTTCTATAGACTTGGCCAAAGCTAGCATCACTTCAGGTGCGCCATCGAAGTAGTCTCCTTCTAATTTAATGGTACTACTACCATTGAGGCCAGTCATAATTGTTAGTTTTCCTTCATTACTACCGCGCAACTCAGTTATAAGGGAAATAGGCGCATCATTTAGTACAAACAGTGTCTTGTGTGCTTTCAATTTTTTTTCCTCTACAGTCTCCCTGCTACTCACTTTTACCGGACCAATTAAAGAGTAAACCCATTCAGAATAAACATTATAATTTAACCCACCACTTACCGCACCTGAAACCATAGTGGTATCCGAAAAATCAAGATTCAATTCCCTAGATACCTTTAAAAAACATTCTTGATCATGAGATTCCAAAAAAAGAAAATTGAAAGCATTATATATTGCTGGCGCAACATTAATGACACACCGTCCTCCCACGTCGCCAACTTGGCGCCCAAGTTCTATGACCCTATGAAAGTCAGCATCATACTTAAAGCCAGGCTTAATCAATTCAAGCGCCTGCAGCCATTTATCGAGCGGTATCAATGAAACGGCATTCAAATCCGTCTGCACACTCTCGCGTATATGTCTTGGCATGTCACGAGAAACAACATTAACCGAAGACATATATATAGCCTTCATAAACTGAACGTGATCTTGCAACTCTCGGGAAGGAGATTCAATGGAAGCCGAAACACTAATAAATAGACGACTCATTTTTTCTGTATTGAACACTTTTGGCTTAAACAGTAAATCACTGTATGAAGTCAAAAGCTCTCTCAATTCTTTATTAGAAGCAATCGAATAGTCCACAGAAATCTCAGTCAAATCTTCTTTACCGCTATACTTACCAAAACCATACAGACACATAATCCTATCAACAATTGATAACTGAACTTTAATCGCATACCCTAGACCTTTTTCAGAAGCAACCTCCATCCTAATACCATTCATAACTAGCTGAGGGCCCTCTTCAACAGCTTTATTACCAAGACTCATAGTACCAGCATAATCTTGAGTAATTACCCCGGAATCTCTTACGAACCTTTTAGCCTCTTGACCTCCATTCGAAGCACCATCCAACTCCTCAAGGATAAAACACAAAGCCAAATCCCGATCGCCATTTAGAGAATTATTTATTCGTTCAATATACGGCAATATTATTTTATTAACTTTATTTTTTTCATTGGAAATCATTAATTCTTCGCGCTGCTTTCGCTTACGCTGTATATTATTTCTCTTTCTATCACCTACGTTTTTTAACTCTACAATAACCTTTTCATCTCTTACCTTATTAGTTCTAACAACCTCATCACTAAGCCTTCTCTCATTTCTTTTTTTCGCCTTTTCCTTCGCCTTTTTCTTGCTCATACCGCACCTACTTTAGTTTCTTTAGGTTTCACTAAAACTAACAACATTACCAGAACCGAGCAATTCCTCTGCTTGCTGCCTTGCGTCACTCTCGGTATAAGCAGATACATGGACTGTTTTTCCATATTGATCTACTGCGACGAATGTTCTCATCTGACTACTCATAATAATGCCCAAATATATTCAATTAATACGTTATAACTATTGATGAAAACGATGCGACATCACATCAACCGCCCTTGACATAATGACTCTGCTCACCATAACTCAATACCAGCACCCGCTTCTTCGCACGCGTCAAAGCAACATACATCAAGCCCCTTTCTTCAATATCAGCCAGCCGCTTCTCAACCTCATCACCTTTGCCTTCTATCGCAAAGCTCAATGGAACGATGCCTTCATTGATACTTGCCAATATCATTTCATCAAATTCAAGACCTTTAACCCGATGCATTGTTGCCAATCGAACCGCATTTTTATTCGACGACTCCTGATAAGCATCCACCATGGCGACTTCAATATCAGCCGCCTTCAAGGCACTCGCGATATTATCGCGTTCCTTTGATGTTCGAGTGGTTATGCATATATGGCTCAAAGGAAAATCATCCGCAGCTCGTTGCTTTAAATAACTAGCGATAAAATCCGATTGTTTCTCTGCCGTATCAAATTGCTCTATTTTTGGTGCGTCACCATGGGTTAATGACTTATACCCCTTATTGTCATCTACACCACCATCCAAATCATCAATGGCGCAACCTTCTAGCAAATTCACCGCCCAACTTCGAATTTCCTCAGTAGTACGATAATTCACTTTGAGCTTCCTCGCCCTACCGCGAATATTAATACCACACTGGCTCAATACCACTTTATTACGCCCATATATTCGCTGGTGACCATCACCCACCACGAAGATATCATTGGCGCCTTCTGGCACGAGCTGGCGCATCAACTTAAACGCCTGGGTACTCATATCCTGCCCTTCATCCACAATCAGTGATTGATATGGAAAGGTTTGTGTATCTTTTTCTAACAGTGCTGCGACATCACGATAAGCATCATCCACTTCTTTCTTTTTACTTTGGGTCAATAAGTTGCGGTATTCCTCAAATACTGGCCACACTTTAACTCGCTCACTTCTGCTTAGCCGTGTACCTCGGCCGACACGCGACGCGCGTTTATACTGGTCTAATGACTCAACACTTTGAGGTTGAATAACCTTACGCCACTCTTCTTGATAAAAGGCGTCAGGAACATCCACTTCCGATACAGCCAAATCCAAAGCCTGCTTCCAATACTTTTTATCGTCAGTATTGTAGAGAATCGTGTACTCATATTTGTTTTTGCGAAGGTATTGGGTCACCCAACGATCAAGGTTAATAACCTCGATTTTTTCCAACACGTCTTTCGAACAAATGGATGACAAGTTCGTTTCAATATCGGTTGCCAAGTTTTTTGTAAAGGTCGTAAAAAGGATTTTTTGATTACCTTCAAGAACATGCTCTGCCAACCATTTAGCACGATGCATTGCGACAACCGTTTTACCGGTACCGGCTCCTCCTAGAACGCGAGATGCTCCATTTTTGATGCCTGATACCAGCTTACGTTGTGATGGGTGCAGAAATACCCGCCACTTATCCAGTGGCGCGTTAAGCATAGCGTGCAGTTCAATATCATCATCCACAACAACAAAGCGACTCTGCGTAGCCAATCGTTCAAGTGCTGCCGCAAAGTCACTGGTGTCGATTTCAGCTTCTTTCACCAATTCACGATCATTAACAATTTGATCGTATCCAGTTCCCGCCATATACATAAACAAGCCTTCATAGGCCTCAACAGGCAAGCGGTGTTCAATAGCGTCTAACTCAAGTTCATTGTGAACACCCCGCACCAGTGTAATAAGCTCATCAGGAACACCAAGGCGTAACAATTCTCGGTCTTTCAGTTCCACGAAGATCGCAGCTACATCAAGCACAGCAGCACTTTCAGGCTGCTCTACAACAGTCCCTTCTTCCGCTTCATAAACCTGTATTGCGCCATTACCCGCATTGATATTACACCGATGTCTACGCGCCCAATCATAAGCGTCATCGTGATGTGCCACCCAAAGCAACATAAACACATTGCCGCTTTCAGGCTTCAGTACAATTCCCCGGTACGCCTGATCTATCCGCACCGAGCGCATATTAGGATCTTTAAAGTCATGTATTTTTTCGTAGTTAATAGCAGAGGACATTGGATCTTGCTGAAAATTGGTAATGAACTTAGAAACCTTGCCCTGTTGCGTTTGTGGCAACTTAGCAAATGCCGAGAAAAAATCGGAAGAGATTGCTACCGTAACATTTTGGCTCATTCTTAAATCCTTCATTATTTTTCTAAATTATTGTAGGTTTTATAATTGTGTTATGTAGTTGCATATATGGTTACTGATGCAGCTGCTTTACGGCCTGATCAACCCACTCACCCGCTTCATCCAGCACTAATACTTTCCAACCGGCTTCTTCAAATTTTTCCGAATACTCAGCTTGCTCGTCCAACAACCCTACCATTTTTTCGCCATGCCATACCAGTTCAGCTTCAGCGATGATTTCGCCATCATCTTGTTGTAATTCATACAACGCGTCCGGTAAAGGCAGCTGTTTTTCCGATAACTGAGTCAAACCATCCACAAGTTCTTCTAAAGTGTCATCCAATAACGTCGCTAATTGATCACCTATAACACCAAGAGCACCAAACGACGGCTCATCCGATTGACCCGCCCAATGAATCCCCTCATACAACCCTGCCTTCAGCCCATCACGAGAAACAAAACTCGTCAGAGGTAAAAACTGAAACAGGTTATATAATCGGATAAAGCCGAACCACGCCTCTTGATTTACCTCACTATCTGCACCAATGGTGGTGTCCAATAGGATATTTACAAACATCAACTCCGTATCTTTCGCCGCCAGAGCCTGTGTGGGCAATAAACAAGTCACCGTTAACGGATCTTTACGTGACGCCAAACTCAACCCGCCAACCGCTACTGGACCGCTAACATTATCAAGCTGATGCTCTAACCACGTACAGCTTGATTCTTTAAAACGCTCAACCACACTTTCGACAATTGACGGATCTAGCATCTTTTCCTGGTTAAACCAGCCCATTGCATGCACAAAGGCCATCTTTCGCCAAGCGAGTTCATCAGGCTCAGATAAATAGTCCAATAGCTGATGAAGCGGTGAATTCACCGGAATCTTACGCAAAGCTCCTAACTCAAAACTCTCTGCCAACTGCATTTGAAGCGGCTGCATTTTCGGTTGCAGCTGCTCCGTAAAGGGGTTACGCGTTTCCATTTTTGACTTAGTAAATTGCTCATTCACATCTTGCCAGGTCAACGACCACACATAATACCGCCCACTTTGTACTATTGCCGTTCGTTTAGCGCTATCTTCCCCTGCAATACCTTTATGGTATTTGTACCCATCCATAAACAAAGCAATAGGTTTAAAGTTATCCGCGTTACGCGTGGACTCAATGAGAAAATCCGGTTTTGATGAATAACTCACTCCCTGTTTTTCATTCAACGATACCTGCGGCTGGATTGTATACGCTTGCTTACCCACACGAAGGAAAAAACCCGGCTTGCCATTAACCACTTGTTGGTGCACTTGCAAATCTCTACCCTGCAGAGAAGAGCGCTTCAACGCTGAAATAAAACGAGCCTCAAGTTCACTGTCCAACACGGGATTAACGGTGATCAAATCAATGGTTTTAGTTTCTTTAAATTTATCCCGCACGTCTAAAATACGATTAAGCAACTCTACCGCTGTATCACGAGACGTTGATTCCATACCATGACTATTCCGATAGGCATATAAACAACGATAACAGCCGTCTTTTCCTCTCTCCTGATTACAGGAACAATTCACCATCGTATCCCTGGCGGATTCAAATACCTTCAATAGATCTTCTGGTGAGCGCATCAGCTCATGAAGATAACCGGTTCCACCGGGTACGGAATCATACAACATTAAGTATCGGCGTTTCGCATCACTGTCCGCGATGGGTTCGTCATAAGACATCACACGGAGGTGATCCACTTGCCCACCAAATTTTTGGCGTAACCCTAGCTGCAACGCAGCAATAAACGAATTAAGATAACGCCCCTCCCCCTCTACCGTGACAATGGGTAAAAGGATGCGCAACGCCTCAGAATCGAAGTTTCGATAAAGGTATAGACACTGAATCAGATTGGCTTCATCGGTTTTATCTTTAACACCACAGGTAAAGGCATGTACCTGATCGCGGCCACGCTTTTCCTGCACCATGCCGCAAGATTTACATAACTTGAACCCTAACCGGGGTTTTGACTCACCGGCAATACGGGTTTCTTCTGCTTCACCACCATACTCACCAAAATTAACTTCCCTAAAGGTAACCTTACGAATAAATTCAAAACCAAAAGGCAACGTATCGTCTTCTACCTGAAATGCCGTCTCCACATGATCACGAGAAAAATCCGCCAACAATTGTTTGGTATAGAACACCGGCTCCCGATCTTCGCTATCATCACCGATACGACTATCCCTATCACTGGTATTTGCCATTACCTGACGCATTTGAAGCATCGCGGCACGTTGGCCAGAATCACTCCACATAGGGTCATGGCAACGAGGACAAGACTCCTCTACCAAGGCAGAAGCATCCAATTCCGTATGGGAGCAGCTTGGACAAAAACGCCAATACTCAATGCTAGACAGTTTGAGATCAACTTGCTTAACAGTGACCTGGCGCCCCCCCGCATAAAAACGGTTTTCCGGCGCCAACTCACTAATCGCCGCAGCTCCCGGTCGCTCATACTCATAGACTTTATTTGTATACGAGCTTTCACCATCTTTAGCATTGGGATTTTTTCGATAAATAATCGAGCGTAGTATCACCCCCGCTTCTGGGAACGCATAATTAGGTATTAGGCCCTCATCCGTAAAAAAATTAAGGGTTTGCTTACTATTAATCTGGCTGAGTATTGCTTGTAAACCACCCCGTTCCAATTGCGCTGCTTCGATCTGCTCGCGCACAACCTCGTCGTCAGGTTCCTTTTCCAGTTTAGTGATAAGCCGCTGTAATGAACCTACGCGCTCTTGCAAGCTTTTCCGTTCATTCACCAGATCAAATAAACGCTTAACAATACGCTGCTCTAAGCCATCAAAATCTGAGTCGTCATAGATAAAGTGAGAAAGGTATTCTCGGGTACGTTCAGTGAATTCGTCCGTAAATAACGTATAGAATTTTTCTAATATTTCTGGTGCATTCTCTTTTACAAACGCCATGAAATTATAAGGGAAATCTGATAACGCTCCCTTTTCGACACTGTTTAATACCGGTTTTAACCCCTTGGGTATCGCACTGGCATCAATACCCGTCAACACCCAACGATCAAAACAGTAAGCGGTTAACTGGCGCGCCACCACCGCCGACGCATTTAGAAATACACCAGGAGGCTCAATGCGACCGGCCATCATTTGCATCGGATCCGCATAAAAAAACAGATCGTGTGGTGAGCCCTCTGCAACCGTCATATTAAACGCATTGCCGTCCCGTCGACCCGCTCGGCCAATACGTTGAAGATAATTTGCCTGCGCGGGAGGCACAGAACAGAGTAACACCGATGAAAGATCGCCAATATCAATACCCATTTCTAACGTTGGCGTTGCCGATAGGAGGTTTGGATACCAAGGCTTTTCATCACTGTGAATAAACTGATTTTCTACCCGTTCCCTGGTTGTTCTATCCAGCAGTCCCGTGTGTTCCTCACCAATAACACGGTGAATATCCCCGGTAAGATACAGCTTTGATAACCAATGCTGCTTCTGATCCGCAATCTCATAGGTACTGATATCACTCTGAAGTAATGAAGGCATCCCCACCACTTGCTCCGCCATATCCCTAGGCACCATTAGCTCATTCTGTTGGCCACTGCTGACCAACCTGACGGTATCACCACTTAGCAGTAAAACATCCGGATTGATACCCCAAACAATATCAGCACGACATTCAAAGGAAATCAATACCCGCTCATCAACCAATACCTCCAAAACCACTGGATACAGTGCTTTTTCAAAACAACTTTCCAGTAACCGCTCTTTCCCCAGCGCACTTTCCACCCACTGAACATACCAAGATTTAGGCTTATCTGAGAGTAAACAATCAAACTCCCCATGACTTTTAGCGCTGGTTAAGAAAATAGGCGCCCGTGACTGTGGTGCAAAAGAAGGAAGAAAGGAGAGTCGCGTTAATAGGAAGTTCTTACCGCCACTGTCAATATAACCATCCAAGAACGGATGATAAATCGCTCCCCGTTCTTTCAAGTGAAACAACAACCCCAATAAGAAATGTTGAATTTCCTCAAAAGATACATCCTTTACCCCCAACTGTTCCCGCACCACAGTGAGCAACCTCTCTGCCGCGCGGTTAATCGGGTCAAGATCAAACCCCATGGCAACAGTACCGGTTCTCGCCAAGGATCGCCCGATTCGAGAGCGGTAACCAAACTCCGCCAATACCTCAAATTGTAAGCGCTGGCTAATATCATAAATAAGTTGGTTTTTCTTTGGTAGCTCGCCCTTCTCCACCAACGCCACGTAGTCATTGTAATACTGCATGTTAGGTGCGATAAACTCACACACAAACCGAATTTCATCTAACGCTTTAGGATTAAGCGACTCGTCCAACCAAAACCGCGGAAGATAATCGTAAAATGCCTCTAAGGTACATCCTTCTTTTGGAATAGCCTGGGCAATCGCCATACGAATATTATGCTGCCAGGTGCGAGCAGAAAAGAACCCAGCGCGATGCGCAGCATCTTGAACCCCATCACTAAACGCAATCAGTTTTTTGTCATCGTTGTACGGCGTGGCGTAGCTCTGATGCACTGCTACACTAGCGATGGTTGCCGCCCTAGCACCAAACACCATCAATGAATTTTCACTCCCGCAGCGCGGACAATTATGTTCAGACACGAGGCGAGGCACTCCACCACGGCGACGCTCTCGAACGTTATTGGGAACAAAAACCCGATGCAACAGGTTATCACCACACGCCTGGCACTGATCACTGCCCCACTGTAAATTACCGCAACCCGAACACAAATGATGAACATGCCCCTCTGCAGCAGGCTCCTTCTCTTCTTCTGTTAACGGAAATAAGGTAATTAACTCTGGGCTATGGTTAAAGAAATTATTATAGATACCCCGCAGGTCTGTATAGACCTGGCTCTTTTCTTTGGACTTCACTGCCGCCCATGCTGAAGTATTACACTGACTACAGTGCAGCAAGGGTAAATGAACCTCGCCTGTGTTCTTTGTATTATCGTCAGAAAAAGCCAGTTCAACGGGCTCGGCTTCTCCCTTGTCATCTAATGTAGGTTTAAGGGGGGTCACCATACGACGTAACTCTCGCACCCATAATTGCATGCGCAAATTCACTAACGGCAGCGCATCAACTTTTGGATCTCTGGCACAAGAAATCAGCGCACATAGGCTATTTAATATGGCTCTAGAGCAATCTCGGAACGTTACTGGTAACACCTTAGCAAAAGCAACAGTGAGATCATCAAACGAATAAGGTTGCTTATCTAACAAACGCAATAAGTTATAGAACAACTGGTGCTGCTTTAACTCACCGCCAAGCGCACTACACCAAGCTTTGTCGGTTGGTTTCGCCTCATCCATTCCAGGAAAAAACAGTGCATACTGAGCCACTAGATAATCGTTAATACTCGTATACTGATCGGGATCTAAAACAGCCTTAGAATCTGAATTAAGCATAAGTATGAAGTTTATGGTGTGGTTCTCCCCCATAAACGTCCCAATATCCTGGCGACTTTCCGCCACAATACTGTTCTCACCAAACTGCGCCTGAAAAATCTGCTCAGCATATTGCGTTAAGGCCAGTTGCTCATCACCACTGCCTAAGGTGGCCGACGTACCCGCACAGATTAGCTGGTCGCCTGTGCATTCTAGCCGTGCTTTCAATCGGCGGATCAAACACGCCAAATCAGTGCCCTGGGCACCATCAAAAGTATGTAATTCATCCACCACCAAATAACGCAATGTACCCGGATAATTATGCTTCCATAATTTCTGATCGCGAGGTCGCATTAATAGAAAGTCGAGCATTTTATAGTTGGTCAACAGAATATCCGGAGGGGTCTCGCGGATTGCATTTTTATCCGTAATCACCATGTTAGGGCCCATGGTTCGTTGTGTATCGTCATCCCCCCCCACAAACAGACCAACCCTCACGTTGCCCCGCAACGTCTCCTGACCATGAATTGTCTTGGCAAAACGTTTAGCCTGATCGGTAGCCAACGCATTCATGGGATAAATAATGATGGCTTTAATCCCTTTGCCGGTATCACCAGCACAATGATCCAATAAAGGGTACATAAAGCATTCCGTTTTACCGGAGCCCGTTCCCGTTGCAATCAGTGTAGAACGCCCCTCTTTATCGGAAGCCAACCGATTCCAAGCCTGTTGTTGATGTAAAAATGGTGGATAGTCGGTGGTAAAGCGGGAGAAAAAATCTACCCCTTGACTACCCTGTTGAAACGGTAGACTCAACGAAAGATACGGCCCCTTGACCATTTGGCCAGAACGATCCACAAACCGCGAAAACACATCTGCAAAAAAGGGTGAACTACTCTCAAAACCCGTAGTAATAAAACTTTTCAGACCTTGAGAAACTTCTTGTGACAGTACACTTGGGATCATTATTTATCTATCCAATTATTCTTCTTTAATCACGCTACTGAGTATGCAAAAACCCACCAAACAACGCAGCCACACGCCGCATTACATATTACGCCTTAACCATATTCCAGCGCGTCAGCCACCGTTAACACTCGCCAACGCAAAGCTATCACTTTCGTTTTGTCTTGTTCAACAATATCCACAATTTGCTTCCGTTGTTCCCACACCAGCTCTGCATTGGAATACACAATTTCTCCTTGATGATCAACCACATCACCACCTACCTCCGGCGCTTCCCAATTTCTACGCTTACGCAATAACAATAAATCATGCACAGCCGGGTCACTTTGTTCAAATGCCTCATCCCAGGCTTTATCAGATCGGCTTCCCTTGGTTGGCGTATACAGGTTCTGCTCAATACGCATGGATTGGATCTGCCTTCGGTGCTCTGAAGAAACAAACATACTGTCATGCAAGGGCGCTTTACTGTGGCAATCTACACAAAGCACTGACAGGTTTTCTGTCGCATTATCATTTCGGTTACCGTTAATATGGTGTACATGCAAAAGGTGCTTACGCTCTTTCAAGTCAAGTTTACATTCACTGCAACAAAAATTCGCCTCCCGGCGTACTCGACGAGAGATAGTTTGCCACTCATCAACGTAAGTATTAGCCGCATACTTTTCCAGCAGTTCTTTAGGCTTCTGAGTGAAGTACGATGAGTAACGAGCAAAAAACGCATCAAAAGCGAAATCCTCAACAACTGCTCTTTTTTGTTCACGGTTTTTACTTCTGAAATCGTGATAATTCAGTTTAGACAGACAGTTTTGACAAACTGCCAAATGTGCCATTCTATTTTCATCGGTATAGCGATGTGCATCGCTCCCGGTAACAGCAAATTTCTGTGACAAACCATTACGCGCAACGTAACGTTCATAACGGTTGGCTTCTTTCATACTGTTGATAGTGCTGCAATTTGCCAAATGAACCCGCTTACCGCCCTTTGACTTAACGCCATTCGTCATTACATCCCACAAACTACTGCCTTGATCTGGAATATATAATACCGCCTGCTGTCCAAACACCGAAATAAGCCCACCGGAGGTGATAACCACGTCCTCCGGGGTAACTTCGCGTCCATCAGACAGATCAATATCCACTTCTTCGAAGGCATTATCCAATTGGATTTGGAAATCAGGATCATAAGGCCCCATCAAATCCACCGCCTGCTGCAAAGCAGAAAAATCAACGTTAATGGCCATTATCCATCAGCCTCAAGGATTCTGCGGATTTGTATCTCGGCATTGGTCATCACCCGGAAACTCACTCGCCGTGACTTGTCCCGGTCTTCTGCCCCCGCCTCATCAACAATAATTCTAGAAGACGATAATCCCACGGCAGCCATATGTCGTGTGATCCACTGTTTATCCAGCGCCCCTTCCGGCAGCTCATAAACATACTCAAGCACCGCTCTCGTCCGCCCTTGGGACAGTGCCATATTTTTAAAATAGGCCTCATCCGGTGTCACAAACCGATTCCACACGCTACTGGTATGCCCTTCAATACGAATCTCATCAATGGAATCAGAATATTGCGCCAGTACTCCTAGATAACGCGGGAAGAACTCGCCCAATATCTCTTGATATTGTTCTTTTAGCGTAATGTCCCCCATAGCAAACAACACATCGGGAGAATGAAAATTAAATGCCAAGGTATTTTTGTCAATTTCTGCCCCCCAGCGGCCCAGGTCGTTATCAAACTCATCCACCAGCGCCGTATAAATAGCCACCTGATTTTCTTGATAAGCCACCGCCACTTGTTTAATTTTATCCCGTTCCAAAAAGGCCGTACGCATCAATGCGATGGAGATAAACAAAAACACCATCATCAAACCAGCCATCAAGTCCGACACCGACAACCAATGTTCACTATCTCCACCCTCTTCCGATGAACGAGATGAATTTAACCAGTTATTCACCACAGCCATCAGCTCGTTAACTCCGTTTTAACTACTTTCGACATTTGTGATACCAACCCCTGATAATCCTGAGTAAAGCGGCCCGTCACTTGGGTAAGGGAACCTCCCATAGAATTCATCGCGGTTTCAATCTCTTGTTCTATGGCGCGAATACTGCCTTCGAGTTGCACGTTAATGGATTCACCCGTACGAGATGCAGCCTCGGTAATCGCCGTTTCCAACAATTTAAAGAACGTCTGCATTTGCTGAGACTGTTTATCATGTTGCTCACGCATGTGACCTTGCATACGTTCATTTGAAGACTCTAAATACCCTAACAAGCGCTGCTGCGCTTCACCGTGGGCCCGCTGAACCTGCTGCCCTGTATCACTGATACCGGCGATACCATCGGTTATCGCCTTTCTTACCGCCACGCCACCCGAAGAAAGCTCATCACTCACCGCTTTGGATTGGTCCTTTATATCACCAATCATGGCACGCATATGGGAGTTAACATCACTTACCGTATCTTCCATGGTTTGGCTCATTTCTTCGGTACGTGAATTCAGCGCACCCGACATATTTTGCAAAGAGACATTGGTTGCTTGCACTGCCTTATCAAAACCATCAGCACCATTCACAATGATTTCACTGATATGGTTAGAACTGTCCTTTAGACCGTCACCAATCAACTTTACGCCTTCCTCAAAACCATGGTTAACGGATTGAATACCTTGCTTAGTACTATCAATAAATTGATCAACCACGTTTTTAGAAGCATCACTGTATTGCTTAAGATACACATCAGAGTCTTCTAGCAATTGATTGTAATGACTATTGGTTGCCTCTACACACTGACTGATTTCCTGGATTGTTTTATCTACCTGTTGGCGAATTTCTGGTACCGCTTCTACAGCCCGGTCTCGCATATCACGGAACACTTCCAAGTGCCGTTCTAATTCCGCCAATTGATGCTGATTGGTTTCTAGCACTGTTTTTAACTGATCCATATTGGCAGGGATCAGGCTCGACTTTTCACTAATATTGGCAACAGAACCCTCTGTTTTGGTGATAGCCTCTACCCCTTGGGCGTATTGATCCATCATTTGCACCAATTGGTGACGGTAATTTTCTTGCCAATCGACCAACGACAAAACCGCAGCATTTAACTGTTTGAAGTTTTCACCAAACTGTTCCGTCAGCTGATTATTAAAGTCTTTGATAACTTCTTTAAGAGCATTAATCACTTGTTCTGTGGCGGACTTAGACAACATCTCAGCAAAGGTTTCCATCTGAGCCCATAACTTGTCACTAAAGGTCATAAAGTTCTGACGCTGATGCTTGGCTAGTTTCACCAACAGTTCCATCTGCTCATGATTGTTATCAGCATGTTTGATTAACGCCTTAAGGTGATCATTTGAATCACTACGTTGTAACTTGATTTGGCCCACTACGGTATCTTCATCTTCCCCAGCAATGACTTGCTTTAACTCCGTAAGCGCAACTGATTGCTCCTTAATAGCGTCAAAAATATGCGATGCACCGATATCTTCGGCAGATAATTCAGAAGCCGCTTTGGCTTTTCTCTCCAACAACCCGGTACTTAACACTACTTTGTAGAAAATCGAACACGCCATACCCACCAAGCTGGTAATAAATGCCGTTTTTAAACCCGCGAGCAATAGACTGATGCTGCCGTCAATATCGGTAGCATCAAATGCCATCAACCCCACGACGATACCAACAAAGGTGCCTAAAATACCTAATGAGGTGAGCAGTGTCGGAGCATAACTCACCACATTGGGTTCTTTGCCCACACGCAATAACACAAATGAAATACATAACGTAGAAACAATTAACCAAAGAAATATTTCAGTAATAGTTCCTGCGTTTGAATTTTGTAATATCGACTCTAAATATCCTGATAACATGTTTACTTCCCTTTTTAATTACTTCTTTTCTTTACGCCTGCTTTTCTTTACGCCTGCTTTTCTTTACGCCTGCAACGCTCGATTTAGTAACTCAGCGTTTTCCAACACTTCATGCTGTTCAAACACCAACCAGCCCATGGTGCGAACATCACTTTGTGACTCATTACCTCTACCCGTCCATATGCCGACCTTACGGTGCGGCCACGCGATCTCGAATTCCCCACACACTTCACCCTGGTCATTAATGAGTTCATAACCACAATCCGGTACATCAAGCTGTGTTTTAATAATATGTCGTGCCACCGACACAATGCTGTCATCCAGCTCATCAGCCCAGTCTGGCAAACCGTATTTAACCTCCCCTAGAATGGAATGCATAACGTGCGTTTTTAGTGCATCAACATCCGTAAAGTATGTAAACCCATTTTGATTGGCGGCATTAAGCACTTCTGGGCCTTCATCAATTAACAATGCCAAGGGGTTTGAGTAACCCGCCTGTATACCTTCGGGCCACGCCATATCAAGGTGGGCAATAACATCACCACTTTCATGATCTACTAATTCATATTCGATAATGGCTTCAGGTAGCTTATGCTCTAGCATCCATTGATTAAGCGCTTCTAGCGCCAACTCTTCTGCCTCACTGGTGATGCCACCAACGATATCGATTCCGTTGCCTTCAATTACAGCACCGTCAACGCCCTCAACACCCTCAACACTAACAATACCGGCTTCTTTCGTACCTCTACCAAAATGAGAGTCCACTAACGTGCCTGGAAGCTGATATAAACTATCTAACCGTTGATTGGCCGCTTCCGCCAACAATTGCTGTCGCGCTATAAGGAACGCAGGGTAATTTTCTACCTTCCATAATTCCTTATCCATGGGTATCCATTGGGACGCCAAGGCACCAGGGTATTTGCGCTCTACTTCTTCAAAATAGATCTCGGGGTTACTATCGCTAATTTTTATATTGGTATCTTTAGTAAGAAAACAGAAATTGGCAATTGCGTTAATCTGCGCTTTACCATAGCCATTCTTCTTTAGATAAGCCTTAGGGAAAATATGGTGCACTTCCAATTTACTGTGTTTACCCAAAAGGTTTTCCTTTAACGGAATACCTAATCCCCAATCCATCGCGTCACCCATACGGGTTAGCATATACAACATGGGATAAAAACGAGCGCCTTTACTCCAACCGCTGAAGTGCTCAGGACGTATATGTAAATCACCACGCCAAAGTAAGAGGTCTTTAATCAACACATCCAACCCATTATCCGTATCACGGATCAACTCTAAGTCTTTATTAACCATCGACTCGGTAGACCCAGAGAACTTGCCCCACATAGCGCTATGGAGGTACCAGAACAGCAATTTGTCCCGTTCGACCTCATTGAATAGCACATCCTCATGATGACTTATATAATGTGTCAACACCGGGAAAGCATAGGGACCAAATAACACCCGACTATGATCCAGGCCCAAACGCCCAGAAATCACATTCAACAGGTTATTTACAATTTTGACGGCTTTTTTCATCGCTGCCTTAAAACTGGCTGAATCTAGCTGGTGCAACGCTTTAAACAACGCCTCCCCAGTAGCGATAGTATTTATATTCCGTAGCAACCAATCCAATTCAAAGTTAAACCCTTGCGCCGACCATTCTTTTAATACGTCACGCATCTCGGACCGCGCATCCGGCCAATCCGCACAAATTTTCGCTAACGCAAGATCACCTTTCGATAACTTGGTACCACCACTGTTCACGCGATTAAAGATATCCACCACCACATCAATGGTTTTATCCTCTCCCGTCACTTCTTCTATCTGAAAATTAATATCACGAATACCATGAACCAAATTTAACCGTGTAAAATATTCAGTGGTTTTATCGGCAGCGGCATTCGCCGATATCTCCGCGATAAAGGGGCCGATACCTTCTTTCATCAAACGCGACACATCAATCCACAATGGATCGTTTTTCATCTTCTTCGGCATATAGAAGCTAAACTCTTCGCTTTCCAGATTAAAAAACAAATCCGTAAACGCTTTATTGTCACCGTCAAAAAAAGCCGGAGCCTTTCCCCGTATCACGCCATATAACGAGGTAATACGTTGCTGCCCATCAAGCAACAACTTAACAATACCCGCGGCCAATTCGTTATCCCCGCGGTGATCCGCAGACTTAGATTCGGTCGCCCACACCAACAAGCTACCGACAGGATGACGCTTATAGAGTGAGGCCATTAAACCCCTCACCTGATCCCGGTTCCACACATAACCCCGTTGAAATTCAGGCAACGCCATATGGCCGCTGTCGATATGATCCAGAATGGTAGAAACTTGCATAAACATTATCCTTTTATTCTTACATTTTTATGCTGGACTGGAGAGAGATCGATTTTAAGCACACCTCTCTGCTAAACATTAGTTATCTCAAGTAGCGAATTCAGATTTACTCTTTCGTAACGGCAAAGCGTTCTTCAAAGGCTTTCCAGGCGATACGGTAATCGTGTTCACGATCACAACGATCAAATGGCGCAACGTAGGTGATTTTTTTCTCTCGGGGGCCGCCGGGTAAAGTATCGTCGATTACGGTTTGGATCACTTGAGTTCCGGCGGGCAAGCTTTGGTGATCAGTCCAGTTGATATCGGCGAATGGGGTGCCCTGGTTTAACTGGTTAATGGCGCTGGTGGGTTGCAGGTCTTCCCAACCGATGACTTTTTCTTCAGTCGCACGACCGGTTGAATCAGGATAGATAATGGTCACCGGTGTATCTTTATTCTTATTGCCTTTTCGAGGAAGACCTACTCCGATTAAGCCTTTGGAGGCAGTAAAAATAATACGGCCATTGGCATCGTACCAGGTATCATTTTCATATTGGCGCATTACAGGAAATTGGACGCGGTAAATGGTTAACAACTCTTGCAGCGTTAGGCCTAGTGCCTGGGCGGCGAGCACATCGATTTCAACCAATGTCTGCCTTCTACAAAAAACGTTCTTCATACCACAACGACTTTGCCAACTCGGTGTTAGTTCTGAAAAATATTTATCTGAAAGTCTATCGTCTTTTTTCGCCCATTCATCAAATGGAAATGTTTCAGACCAATTACCTGCCCATAGATCTTGATAAAACTCACTTAAACTGTTGAGCACAAGAGCCCTTAAATGCAACGATAATCGATATTTTTCATCTACCAAAGTTGGCAATTGATTTATTAGTGTTGTGTTTGCATGCCCCATGCCCGTACTTTTAACCCGATAATCGATAGGTATTGATAGCGTCATAGCATGATAATCTAATAAGTCAGCATGTTTTTTAAATGAAGTAGCTACACAAGTATTAATATGTGCAGTACCCGGCGGCATAATCACCGAAATCAACGTTCGCTCACCCGACTGGCTTAGCATTTCACGATTCACATGCCTATAAAATTCCGTAACAGGCCTTTCCTTACTTTCCCCCTCCTCAACCCACGGCACCCGTGTCGTTCTACGAAGATATTCAGCCTCGTCGCAGGCGGGAATGTAGTTGCTACGCGGCAGGTAGTTGTCTGGTAAATCAACTAGGTCCAATACATCATAATCACTATTGAGTTTTGTAATAGCTCTAGGGGTTTTATAACAAGGGTTTCCTACAAAAAAATGAGGGCCGGACAGCACCCACTGTTTTGTCGATTCTGGAAATTGGGTTTGACGTTTAATAGTGCCATCGTTTTGTGCATTCACCTCATTCCAGCATGTAGATGGAGTTGTATAATATTCTCCTTCAAGATCACCTAACCGCTTAGTTTGCTGAGAAAACTTATCTAAAACCGACATTAGTTCTTTCGCATGTAAGGCTGGTAAACGAGCTTCACCGGCCGGAGTCCCCGGTTCATCATAAAGTGTAGCGAATATTTTTAGAGTTTCATTTTGTACGGTAATAATCCTACTTTTATGTCCAGCGACATTCCATTTGCCTTTATCATTTTTTATTCCTGGAACGGCCCCAACCCCGTCATGTCCAACACAAGAATCAATCGAACTTGGGCTAAATAAATTGGCAATATGCTTAAAATTGACACTACTCTTCTCACCAAAAATATTAATGCTATACATTGTTGCATGATGAACTTCAGAAAAAAGGCTTAGCTCATTGTGAAACTGGAAATGAGATCGCAGACGCGGATAAACCTCCGCTCGAAATCCCCCTCCTTTCGGATCATCATAAATACCTTCTGGATGCAAGAAACCCGTCACTCCGGTTTGACTGCAAATCATCCACGCCTGCGGCAAAAAGCACTTATATAGATTCGCCTTTTGACCAGACAATATAGAATAATTTTGATCTGAATTTAGAAAACTCTGAGTTGCTTCCGCCTGTTCCAGCTCGCCAAACCAAGACTTTTTTAGTTCAGAATACTTTTCGAAACTTTTTAAACGCTCATCACTCATTTTCGTAGCAGAGAACTTACGTAAGTTAAACAAGGGATGATAATCCCCCAACACCCCACCTTCTTGCCACTCCACCTTTAACCAAGGCGGATTCCCCAAAATAAGGTCAAATCCCCCATTTTTAGCAAACTGATCAGCAAAGTTTAACTCCCAATGAAAAAAACGATTTTTCTCTGCCAGTTGATGTACCAACTTTAGCCGTGGAAAGTGTTTATATAAGGCTTCAATCTTTAACTGACCTTTACTATCCGTCAGTTGCGGCTGCTCCTGCGCTGGTTGATCAAAGGCAAAGCCACCTTGGGCATCAGTGCTCGCTGTCGCTTTCCTCGCACTACTTTGATCTGTTGGTGTTGCTTCTCCAGAAAAATCAAACCCGCCTTGTTCTGGCCTTTGTACATCCAACACATTGCCATTTAGCAATAGGCCAATTTCCATCAAAAAAGTATCGCGGTCTGGCAACAAGTGTGCCTGTTCAATAGGCCAAAACCATAACGCACACCAGTAATCCATCACCATTTTTAAACGTCGATAGGCACTGGCGGTTTTACTATTAAGGTTAAAGATACCCTGTTCTCTGACCTGATCTTTTTCTTGAGTAGAGGAAACTCGATCTTCAGCGTTGTTATTGGGCCAAACCGCTAGAATATCCTCGGTGCGATTGCGGTCAGTGTCCAACTGCTGTGTATGCTCTTGCCATAACTGATCGACTTTGTCCGATAGAAACAACAAGGTCTTAATATCATCGGCGGCAAAAGGTTTAACAAATCCGTTGCGCCATTTTTTAATGGTATCAAACTTTTCAGGCTCCAAGCTTTTGGCAACTTTATCGGTATAGTTTGCCATACCTGGATCGGGTAATAAGAAATGGTAGATCTCTGATTCTGCTCGCTGCCAGGGTAGTTCGTCTTCTGTGGCGTTAGCCGGATTTTGCTCTGCTGCCCCAGCAAGACTTAGCGGATTTAACCGCGTTGGCGCCCTATCGTACCAGGCATTACCTTTGACTTGTTTACCCAACAAATGTGTGGCGTACACCTGCCGACGAGCACCGACAAGGCTATTACCATTAAATAGCTGGTAACCGAACCAAGGCACTTGGGTACTAGAAGAGATAGCATTG
The DNA here is from genome assembly GCA_913063125.1 of uncultured Gammaproteobacteria bacterium. Classification (GTDB taxonomy): domain Bacteria; phylum Pseudomonadota; class Gammaproteobacteria; order Pseudomonadales; family Ketobacteraceae; genus 42-54-T18. The sequence goes on from CAJXZM010000014.1 coordinate 25,405, forward strand.
AGCCATAACGACACTTCTGCTAACTCCACCGCCACGGGGTTTAAATCCACCCCAAAGGCATTATGATCGGCAATATGCATCTTAACCTGTTGCAGTATTTCGCCGTAGCTATCATGGGGAATACGTTGGTTTAACTCCCCCTGTTTTTTCTCTAGATAAGCTTCACTGAGCTGATTAACGGCTTCGTTTAAGAACGCCGCAGAACCCATGGCGGGCTCGCAGATACTCAGGTTTAAAATATCATCCGCTTGTTTGTCTTTTAACAGTTCTTTTAGCGCATATTTCACCAGGGTTTTGGTGAGTACTTCTGGGGTGTAATAGGAGGCGCTTTTTTGTCGATCTCGCCCCGCTAGGCGATAAATAAAACGGCCCTTATCATACACCCGCAGTTTCTTGCGGCCTTCTTCATCTTTGTCATACACACGCTCGTCTTCGGTATACAGTTCAAGGTCTTCTGCGGCAATAAAGTAACCGGTTTCCAATTCACTGGGTTCGGTACCGGCTTTTTTCACTTCATAGAGGTCTTTGTCGGCAAAAAAACCTCGATAACTAAGCAACGCTTCATATACCGCACCCAATTGGTTAATACCAAGCTGGGCGTAACTGACGCGGCCACGGCGGCGGGATCGCCCTCCTCTGCCGCCATTGCCACCGGCACTGGTTAACGACATTAGCTCAATAATGCGTTGCAGGGTTTCATTGCGGAAGATGACTTTGTTAATTAACGGAGTGAATTTTGGGTGGAATAAGTGGCTATCCAATCCCTTAATGTGAAAGCTGTTATGAACGGCGGCCTCACTGCCTAAGTCCAACCCTTGGTGCTCGGAGGTGCCGCCATAACCTTGATGAATTAAACTGAACAAACGATCAATGGATTGATGGAGATAACTGCCGTTACGGGATTCGTCGGTATTAAGCCGTACCATTTCCAGATCACGTAAGCTTTCTAAACTATAACCTTTCAAGTAAGCGGGGCTATTGATGGGCACGTATTTTAGTTCTGGCCGGGCTTCGATATAAAATAAGAACAGCAGGCGATACATATAACGCAGACATTCAAGACTTAACTCATCGGGTTGTAAGGCATTTTTTCCGCTATAACCGATTTTGGTATGTTTTATTAAGTACTCGGCAGCTTCATTACCCAGTAGTTCGATGGATTCTCGCAGTGCGTATTTTAGATCTTCTGAGACAGAAAATGCGTGTTTATGGGCGTTTTCATCCAGGTTATCCAGCAGGCACAAACCTTCATCGGGTAATAGACTTTGCTTGTGCAACAAGACCGCGGTGGCCTTGACTGTGGCATCATCTTTTCGGCCAAGGATTTCATCCCAGTCAAAACGTAATAAGCGGTTTTGATTCCATTTTAGGCGGTCAATGAGCAATAACTGGCTATCGGATAATAACAGCACCCAACGCGGAGGGTGTTTTTGGCCGTACACTCGACGGCTGATGATGTCATTCCATGATTCGCTTAATAAGGCGGTATCAGGTGGCACTTCCCCATGGAATTGGTCTTTATGAGGCGTTAGGGATAAGGGGTCAGCCCCCAATGATTCTGGATCGGTTTCAAAAGCGCCCAATAACACCAATTCTGGTGCTATCAATTCGCTAGCGTTGTCATTCCCTGGGCATACCGCGCCTAAAACGGGGATTTCAGTATTATCTTCTAACACCAGATTTTGGGGTTGGTAGGTATAACCCAATACCGTTAATAACCGTTGAAAAAACTGGCGCTGCAGGGCTACCCGTTTATTGGCCGCCACTTTTCCGCTAACCGCACGGCGCATTTGTTCGCGCATGGTGAAGTAATCCCGACTGAGGGATTTTAAGCCGTTGTAGGGTGCTTTTTGATGCTCGCCATTCGGCGTTTCATCTTTGGAGCCTGCTTCTTTCCCTTGCGCTTCCATTGCCACCCAAGCGTCCAGTGTTTGACGGATATCGCCGTTAAACACCTCACTAAGATAGTGGTGGCTATAAAATTCATTCTCATTACTAAGGCCGATATACGTTGCGGCGGTGTCTTTAATGGCCATGCTACTTCCTGATTCTTTTAACGTAATACGAGTACGCTGATAACTTGTAGGTAGGGTTCTTTTTCTGTGGTCATGGTGTCCTCTACCCAGTCGATATACCGATCAAAAATATCGTGAATATCTTTTTCTGCCAACGCTTTGCGTTGGGCTTTACGGCCTTGGGAATCGCTAGCGCGCTCTAACCCCAAATCCAATTGTTTTAATTGCCCGGCTTTGAGTTTGTCCAACTCGGTCAGTTGGTCATTGAGCTTTTGATTAATGTCTGTTTCAAAAATTTCACGTTTGGTAAGCATCCAGTCTTTGGCATGGGTTACAGCACTGGGCAATACCTGTTGCAGTGCTTCCAGGTCAGGCGTTTGTTGGCGGTTTGGAATCGGGTTTTGCCCTAAGGGTAAATGCGCTAATAATTCCGCAAAGGGTTTGATGCCGATATAGCCGTTTCCTTGCTGGGCTTTTTGCTGTTGAACTTTTTGCTGTTGACCAGGCTGCTGCTGATCCAGACGATAGTGAACCGCTAACCATTCGTTCACTAAGGGGTGACTTTTTCGATTGGGAATTAACCCTGACAAAATAAACACCACGTCGCCACTGGCAAAATCTCCGTTGTTTTTGCTTTGGGCTATGGGGAACTCAATCACTGGCGCGGTATGACGACCAAAAGCGGCAAGCATTCGGTCTTGTAACCAATCGACGATGGGGTGTTGCGGCCATAAATAATGAATCTTAGGCCAGGCGTTTTCATCTTCACGAGAACGGGCAATTTCTTGTTTGATGGTCTCTTGGTCATCGGACAATACAAATTGCCAGTCATCAGGCGCGATTTCCCGTGGCAATAGTTTAAAGCGGTGTCGCAAGTCATCGGGCGCTACCAGGCTGATTCGACGGGATGAATCATCACTGGTGATTTGCAATCTGCTACCCAGCTCATTGAGCTGTAGCAAGGCTTGCTTGGTGTAAGCGTAATGGCTGCTAAATAAACTGAGCGGCGGTTGCACATGTGTTTTTAGAAAGGCTTCTGCCGAGAATTCTTGAGCAACAGTTTCTTCCACCTTATCGGTTGTATTAGTGGTTCCCATAAACAGCGCCATTAATGCATTAGCCTCTTCTTTTTTGGCGTTGTCCGGTTGCAATTCGGCATCAAAGGCATCTGCGCCAGTGCTGTCTGCCATGGCCTGCTCGGTCATTTTCTCTTCTAATGCAATATCATACACTCCCATAAAAGCGGAAGGGTCGCCGATATTTTGGTAGGCCTGGTCATCTTTTTCTTGCAGCACTTCAAGAATACGCATATCACCGCGGATAGTGTCATTAGCACTTTCCGTGAGTAGGTAATAGATCTCGGGCTCTTGCTCTTGCCCATAACGGTCGACCCGGCCATTACGTTGCTGAAACACCATTAATGACCAAGGCATATCAAAGTGAATTAATCGGTGTGATTGGTAATGTAAGTTAATACCTTCACTGGCCACATCGGAACAGAGCAATACCCGGACCTTTGAGTCTGGCTTACCAAAAGCTTCGACAATTTTTTGTTGTTCAATATCACTCATGCCACCGTGCATCAGGGTCACTTGGTCTTTTTTGAGTTTGAGGTCTTTACCTAAGCTGTCGAATAAAAAATTAAGGGTTTCGATGCGCTCAGAAAAAATCACTAAACGGTCATCGGTAGCTTTTTTCCAACCAAAGGTTTTGCTTTTAAATAGCGCCACCATCTTTTGGTATTTGCTAAAGCGTTCTGCTGTGATTAGGGCCAATTGATTATTGAGCGTGGTTAGCGCATCAATTTCGGCAACGATATCTTCATCGTTTTTGTCTGACTGCTGAAAAGTGGCTTTTAACTCTGTAAGACGTTTTATACGTTCTTCCGCCGATAAACGACAAGCCGCTGGGCTGGAGAATAGGCTTTTTTGTAACGTTACCCGTAACAGGGCGGCGGGTTTGCCGTGTTCGTATTCACCGTTGCGGGTAAAGGGTACGGCTAGCAGCGCATCATAAGCGGCTTCTTCTTCCAATGACGCTTGGTTGTTTTGTTTATAAACCTTGCGTTCTTTAAACTCACTATCCACTTGATGGTGAATATCTTTCTTAAAACGCCGTACTACCAAACCTTTATTGCTAAAGTCATCTTTAACGTAGTTCTCGGGATCACTGATTGCCGTGGGATCTAGCATGTTCATTAAGCTGGCAAAACTGCGGGCACGGCCATCATGAGGGGTAGCAGACAACATAATCAGTGTGTCAGAACGCGTTGCTAAGAGCTTGGCTAATTGGGTACGCAGGCTGCTGGTGCCACGGTCGGCGACATTATGGCACTCATCAATGATGATAATGTCCCAATAGGCCTGTTCCAGGTTCACCCGGTAAACAGAATCCTGCTTGAGGGTATCAATAGAGATAATGGACTTTTCATAATAATAAAACGGGTTGTGATTACTGGGGATGCGATTACGCACCCGTTGTAACCCAACAGAATCCAATCGTGTTAAGGGAATGGTAAAACGGTTCCAGAATTCTTTTTGAAACTGGGTGAGCATACTTTTTTGGGTGAGCACTAATATTCGCTTACCCCGCCCTCGCTGAATCAGCTCGCTGGTGAGAATACCCGCTTCTAGGGTTTTACCAAGACCCACCGCGTCTGCAATTAAAATACGTTGGCGTGGTTGCTTTAACGCTTGTAATGCAGGGTCTAGCTGGTATGGCACAACGTCCATGGCCGCTTGATGGGCAATGTGGATTTTACCGTCATTACTGGAACGGCGCCGTAGCTGGCTTTCCATGTACAGCAGGGAGTTGGAATAACCGGAACTGGCATCGGCCACCAATTGTGTCTCTGCCGGATCAAGTATCTGTATCTCCCCTTCCAATTTTGTCAGGAAAATTGCCGACTTATCCCGTACCAATTCTGAGATGCCATCACAACTGAGTTGTTGGCCACCGTCCGAGCTGCTGTCTACACAACGGATCACCCATTCAGCATCTCTAATCACTACCCGCATGCCGGGTGCATAATGTACTTGTGTTGCTTGTGTGCTCATTTAAAACCTGCAATTAAATAACTTTTTAAACCACTGTCCGGTGCTTTTATCTTCAGTGGACTATTGGCGAGGCGTTCGACCTGTCTTTCATACGTGTCAGAAAAATTATGATGTCCGGGCCCTTCGGTTTGCCAATAGCCTAATCCGTAATCGAAGAGTACGTATCCTACACAGCCATCATCAAAATGTATTTCCAATTCTCGGGCATGTTCAACGGTATGGGTTGTACCCGCAAAGAAGTCAATAGCCCCACCCCAGCTAGGCCCAAGGTGTCCTTGATCTAACATAATATTGAGTACTTGCTCTCTATCTTTGTTATCACACCAATCATGGAAAACTCTGCTGGGTGTTCGTTCACGACTCAATTGATTGGCAGACACTTGAAGGGTGGCCTGGTCTGCATCCCCATTTTTAACAAGATCGGTGACTATTTCCCCCAGCAACCTCACGGTAATGGGGCTTTTTAGAAAGCGATCATTAAAGGTGACTTTGGTAATCTGTACACCGTCGTTAATTTTTTTCGTTAAGTCTGGAAGATTCTGTCCCACTAGCTGCCAGAATTTCGCGCCAAAATCATCCAGCTTACAATCTAGCTCGTGGTGAAAAGAGATTCTTACTTCGTTGGGTTGCAATGCCGGTTGCAGTTCTTCTGCTGTGAGCACTCGGCCACTTATCTGTAATGCTGATGCAGGTAACGTTGATTTAACAATAACCTTATCGCCAACCTGCCCCCAATGCTCACCCGGTGTGTTATTTGCGGTGTTATCACTGGCCCAGACTTTTGTTTCGGTGGTTGTATCCGGTGTTGCGCTTGACGCTGCTACCGGCGACTCCAGCCACGCTAACACTTGAGAGGTAAGCGCCAGTTGAGATGACAACATATCGTCTTCAACTATTTCTATGCTGATATCCGTAGGTAAACTTAATAATCCGCCAAGCTGGGTTTTCACGCTACTTTCAAGTTGATTAAACACTGTTCTGGGGATCACTAAACGTACGTTGCCTTTATAGTTTAAAGCAAAATTCAGTACATCATCCAATAACTGCCAATGGCTAAGATCCCATTCTGCGGGGTCTCCTCCCAACTGTATGCCACAACCCGTATGCTGACCTTTTGCAAGTTCCAATCTAAGTCTATCCGATAAAGGTAATGACTCACATTCGTTGTCATATTGGGAACCGAAATAACGTAACGCCGGGTCTAAATCAAAGCGTTGTTGAATTGCCTTACTTACCAGCGGTGCTGCGCGGCTGTGATCCAATAAATCAACAAAATGCTGGCTGTCGTAGCCTAAGATACAGTGGTGACAGGCGCTGTCACATGAGCAATTCAGTACGTTTTCTGCAAGCTCAAATACTTGCTTCCAGTTTTCAGTTATTTGGATAGAGAACCCTGCACCACCTGCGGTTTGGTCAAACAACAATATCGAATACCCGGCTATGCCTTGCTCGTCTTTTACTTGTTGAGTGGTCACTCCTATTTCTCGATTTTCTACTCCGAGTAACCGTGCTAAACCTTCTCTTAGGGCTATGGCGAGGGATCGTGCAGCAATTTCATCATTGATGAAGTGACCGTCGGCGTCCTTCAGTTGGATTTCTACAACATCAGTACGGGCGCTGTATCCTAACCAAAGATCATTTTGTACATGGCCTCGGCATAATTTGTCGCCTTCACCCTGGCTTCCACCCCTTAGGCGTGTGTGAGTGTTTTCTTTTTCCGGATCTTTCATTTGTACCGGAGAGCGACCCTGCTGGGTTTGCGCCTCGGCTCGTCCACATGAGAGACAAACCGCATAACCTTCGCCATGTTGTCCATCGCTGTAGCTAAAAATTTCTGCTTTATTGCTCAACCGGTATCGACCTAAAGAAGGATCCACCATGGGTATCCATTCTGCATTAGGGAGCAACACCCTTGGATGTTTATAGGCCACATACGTTGGCCGATTAACATCATTGTGGGTTTTATAGCGAATGTCGCTTGTAAAGCCGATGGGCTGTAAATAGCGATGGACTTCGAGCTTATCTATGCCTTCGCCACAATGGCTACAATGGCGTGGGAAAGTTACCGATGTCGCACCGGCACCACAATCTCGGCAATACCATAACCAGGGTAGGTGCTGCGTTTCTTCTTTAAGTTCTTGTCCGCTAGACAGCACCTTACCTAACATCACTCCGGACGAGCGATAGACCTTGCCCCCGAGTACCACGTCAGCGCCAGGGGAGTATTCTCTTAGCGCAGTAGGAAGGTCTCGGCTGGGAAGGTTTTCAAAACGCTGAGAGAAAGATTCCTTTACGCCCTCATCTTTTCGTTTCTGTCGAGCAGCTTTGATTTTTCCCAGCTCTTCAGCAGTTCGATAATTAAACGTCACTACGCCAACAGGAAAACCATAACCCGGTAGGAATGCTTCACTGGCTAACTTTGAAAACAAGTAAGCTCGGCGAAAGTCTCGTAATTGGAACATGACAGACTTACCCGCGGGGGTATCTTCCCAGTGGCTATTGTCTTGTTTAAGGATATCGCGGTTTTGCAACATAACATCTAACTGCGCTTGCCATTGCTGCTGGGTTACATCAATACTTTCAATTACACGACTCACCAGTGCTTGATGTGATAAATGCGCTAGGCGTGTGCCTTTGACAATACGTACAACGCCTAGACTCCATTCGTCATTATTAGATCGTTTTTTGTCTTGTAACCAGAGTACAAATAGCTCTCGTTGACTTTGCTCCATACCTGCTTCAAAAAACCACTGACAACTTAGTTTAGTCGCATCATCAGTGTGTTCACATAAGTAGGAACCCAAAGCAAATGCGTTGACGTGCCGCTGCACGATCGATTCGCTGTCTAGACGGACTTGTGGTGGCCGGCTACTGATCGTAAAAGGCCATAATGGGTTGGTAAATACTTCCATGCCATGGGCCGTATTTTTACAAAGGGTTACCGCCGCCGCTGCGGATTCACCTCGTCGACCTGCCCGCCCTGCTCTCTGCAGATAGTTCGCTGGGGCTGGCGGTACGTTGTTCATTGCTACCGCAGACATGTCACCAATATCCACCCCCATTTCCATGGTTGTTGAACAATTTAATACGTTCACTTTGCCCTTTTTGAAAAGCTCTTCGTTTTTCTTATTCGTTTCTGGTTTTTGTTGAGCAGAGTGTTCTTCCAACCGGAACCAGGGCGATTTAACCGCGATACGGTCACTACGGTTTGGCCACATGCCTTGTTGGCGTGCGTCAATGACACCTGCATCGCTTTCTAACCACTTCGCTCGCTGCTGCATAGGTATTGAAGAACCGGTTGCTGTCCTCCAGTGCTTTGAAGGCAGCGCAGGCATGCTGCATAGCTCTGCTTTCATCACTTCATTGGTAAGTTGGCGTGGTAGAAAGGGTGAGTAGCCGCACAGCGTGACGTCTAACGCCTTGCGAGTGTAGGGACAACGCCAGGTTGTTGTAGGGGTATAGAATTCTGCTACGGCTTTAATATCCAATTGATAGCCACTTTCAAAATCACGCAGCATGGGGCGTAATGCACTCCACGCCTGCGCCATAAGATCATTTAATTGATCCTTCCAAAAAGGTTCTTTTGGTTGAATGTTTGGAAAGGCAATGCACAGCAGTTTCAAAATCCTGCTGTTGGCACCTTGACGGATTTTCGGCCAAAGCACATCTCTATTCTGTTCTTGGACTTCGACATCGGGGCCTTTAATAACGCTAACGGGGAAACGGCTTCCCATCCAACGCAGGTAGTCCTCGTTTTCAAACCATACCGCACAGCGTGACCGAATATGAAAATCCACAATGATTTTTAAAAAATTACGCCATTCTTGTACTTGTTTTTCAGGGTCTAATACCAACTGCTGCCAGGTAGAGGGCGTTGTTGAGACTTTATCAATATGTGGGTAGCGAACCCCGACTAACCCCAAGCTTTCTGCAGACCAGGTATTTTTAGGACGCCGACCAAATTCCCGGTATAAACAAAAATCGGAAAATTGCTGCTTATCTAGATTCATGCCCGATAGCTTGCACATTTGATCACGCATTCGGTCACCCGTATCAATACTACCCGCAAGCTGTTCCGAAAGCGTCTTCCAAGAGACCGGCGCTGCTGGTGCACTGGTATCAGCTGATAATAGGTTTTCAAGCGCTTTAGCGTATTGTGGGCCACTACTTAAAAACATCATCTTCATGCCGTTTAACATTTCTCTTGCGGCATCATCAACAGGCTGTTTGTTTGTTACAGATTGGATTGTTTGTTCAAGTGTATTGGCGACAGCCGTCATCATTGGATTCAGACGGATGTTTTGGGCGCTTTCATTTAAAAGCAGGATATCTTCTGGTGAAAGTGCAGACGTAGCTGTCTCGCCTTTTGATACCTCATGATAAATCAGCGAGCGCACCGCATTTCTATCGGCATCAAGTTGTAAGCGTGTCGAAATTTTTGCTGTACCTTGCCGTGAGTCGGTAAAGGTTAATAAGCGCTTTCCGTTAAAGGGGCCTTTATGCTCTTCTTTATCTGAGGGTAACGGCGAGAATTCCAGTAACGTAGGGATCATGTCACCTAGGAAAAATGGTGCGCCTATGCGCGCATACCGGAAAAGTTGCCCTGGTTGTGTTTCTGCATCACCACAACACGTACAACGAAATACTCGCCTGACGCTACCACTTTGTCTGCTTGGCTCAGGAGTTTTCAGATGGGCTTTAAACGTATCACCTTCTTTTGGGTTCATCACACCAACGTTGCTTCCGCCTAAGCCAACACGAGCGGGGGTTCCACCGTCTCCAATAAGCCGATCAAATGCACTGCTACTAATACTGCCACTTTCATCATTGCTGGCGTCTTCCACATCTAGCATGAATTCGTCTTCATCTAGATCAAGTCTGCGCGGTTGCAGGCGACTGATACCGTTAATGCTCTTTTCTTCTGCCGCTAAATAGGCAGTTCCACAACCATTACAGCTAAGTAACTCAAATACAGGTGAGCCACACAAACAGTGAAGTCGATGATCCGTATATATCGCACCAAATGCCCATGACGGGTCTTGCAATGTAGGATGTTTATGGCTGCATTCAGGGTTTGCACAAGCCCATAGCCCTGCAACAGTTCGCATAAATGCATGAATACGCATGGGGACAAACGCATCGGGGAAATCATCTTTATGCAGCGAATCAGGTTTTGCGTAGGTCATTAAATCAAGTAACGCTAACAACGAACGTTCCTTAATATCGGGCTCTTGCTTTTGTGCAACCGTCATTAGGTCGCTAAGTTTGTATGCCAGTGTTTTCTGCTGCGTGAAGGCTTTTCTGAGTATTTGCGTTAGTTTGTATTCACTTAGCTTCTGATACAAATCATGTGACGACAACGCCTGAAGATCTTCCAACGCATCCAGTGGGGAGGATTGATTAACAACCGTTGATGACCCTAGCGATGGAATATGACGATAGCCACGAACCACTTCTACCCTATCAGTAGAAGAACCTGCGAGATCTGCCAAGAACTGCGCTAATTCACTGTTCCCTTCTGGGGTATCTTCACCGATGGTTGCTGACGTGGCAATAAGTTGTATGGGGTTACCTGTACCTGGGCCGACGCCATAGGCTTCCATCACACGGCGCAGCAGTAACGCTAATTCTGCGGCCTGTGAGCCAACATAGGAGTGAGCTTCATCCAGTACGATATATTTGAGCATGCCTTTTGAGTTACTGATAATGGGTTCATCAGCTTTTCTCACGAGCATATATTCCAACATAGAGGCGTTGGTAACCAAAATAGACGGCGGTGCTTCTCGCAACTTCTCTCGACTGAGTATTTGTTCTGGGTGCTGTTCTTGCTCTTCTTTTACATCAAAGTGGTTCTGCTTTGTTTCACCGTTATAAAGTGCAAACCGAATATCGCCATTAAAGCCTTCGGTGAATTTTCTAAGGCGTTCTTGTTGGCTGTTAATCAATGCGTTTAGTGGGTATAGAAAAATCGCCTGTACGCCACTAAGAGGCGTTTGGTTTTTCTGTTGTTGGCGAATCAAATCTTCCAGTATTGGCACCATAAAACATTCTGTTTTACCGGAACCTGTACCGCTGCTGACTAATACGGATTTTTTATCCTGTAGGATATATTCCCATGCCGTTAACTGGTGTTTAAAGGGGGCAGGAATACCTAAAGCATCAACTAAATGGGAGCTAACGAGATTATCCCTGAGGTCTTCCATAGTGGACGTAGCCGCTTGCCAACTAAACATTGGCTCAAACACGGGTGAGGCCAATAAACTGCCTTTTTTACCTGGAGATTGAGAATACGTTTCTCTCAGGTACTGAGTGAGCGGTTTATTTCGAAATGCTAGCTGACTAATAACAGACCGTTCAGCTCGCTGCTGAAGTTGCTGTAATAATGGCGAAAATAATAAGTGGCGACTCTTACTCATGATTTATGCTCCCAAAAAGCTCGTTGGTAAAGGTGAAACACGGTGCCGAGCTGTTCGGGGGCGTGTTGATAAATGAGTTCAAAGGGTTTTGAGAATGGAACTAGACCCGCATGACCAAAAGCAGTCATTGCTGAGGCAGTTATCATGGTATTTAGCAACAACTCTACGGGTTTACTGTACTTTCTCCGCAGCAGTGCATTTCCGATGAGTGTCTTTTGTGGTTCAGAAAAAAATCGTTGCCAGGCGTTGGCGTCATTGGCAATTATCCAGCCCCAGGAGCCAAAACTTCTGGCCAAATCTTGGCAAGCTTTATCCAATTGATCACTAGTCACTTCTGGCTCTAATACCATATACATTCCCTTATCATTGAGATACCTAGCGATAAGGTCTATCGGCAATTTAATTCTTACATCCTGCTCCACCTTGTTTTGCATCTGAGTCACAAACATCGCGATACTTTGTAAACCCGCAGTATTTGCTTCCTCTTTTTGATTCTGCGTATCTAAGGATGCGGCATAGGATTCTACTGTTGCTATCCAATCATTCACCTCGAACCAAGCCCAATTAAACGGTAATTCATCCTGTAACGCCCAAACGTGTTCCAGCTCTCCCATCATCGTTGCGTTTATGAGTAACGTCAGCATTAACCGTGGCTGTTGTAGCATTACCGTATAAAAATCCAGCGCCGCCACAGGGACTTTTTTCAGCGCAATAATATAGGTGATTAATTCAAACCATTCCTGCGAGGTCGGTGACTCAGCAAGCTGAGCGAAATATGTTGTTAGTAGGCCTTTTCGGGCGGCCGAATTTGCTGTGGCAATCGCTTTTCCGAACAGGCTATTTGGCTCTTCCCCTTCAAAACCCTTTACTAAGGTTGGGCGCACACGTGATATTCCATCAATGGTGCCCCAGGCCAACCAGGGGCCTTGAAGGCTATCAAGGTTACTAACGTCATAATCCCCCCCTACAACAGGCAACTCCTGAATACCGGCACTGGGATTTAATAACGATATTGCGTTTACCACTAGCTTGTTTTTTTCTTCTGGCTGCAATGACACGACATTTTTTTCATCGATTACCAGCTGTCCCTCAATCGTTTCAAATTGACAATCATATCGACGCAACGTGATATTAGGAGAATGAGCTGGTGAACTACCCGCAAGTTGCAACTTGATAGTTGCATCCAAATCATTGGAGCAACTAAGCAAAGCCCTCAGCATTTGATGTTTCTTGATTAACGTACTGCTCCACAACGCGCCATCACTAACTCGCTGCAGGGGAATATCGAATTTAAGCAAGTCCTGCAGCTGAATGTTCTCCGCGCATAGCGTTGCTTCCAAACGTGTATTTGGGCCTCTTGAAGAAGGCTTGAACTCCAACACCTCAGCCCTAATACCCTGAAGCCTATTGATTGCTCCAAGTCCGTTATCAAAAACCTGGTTGCTAGCATCGATAAAGCGCCCACCTTCTGCGGGGAACGGTATGGAAAAGGACAGCGCCTCCCCTTCTGGCCATTGCGCCATTAACTCAAGGGGAGCCGGATAATTTTGTGTGCTAACACAACCCAGCTGGTAAAACTGGTTAGCGGAAAGACTTAACGCAGAGTAACTAGCGGCACTATCCCTAATATTTGCTGAGGGCGAAAATAACGTAGAAAGCGGTTCCCCTGCTACCTCTGGTTGCTGTGTGATCGTTAAGTGCGCGTGGGTATTCTGGTTTTCATGGTAAATTTCTGCAGCACCCAGACCATGTAATTCAACAAAACCCTCGTTACCATTTTTGGGAATGAGCTTAACGCTAGTGCCGAGTGGCAACACCGACAAGCGGATACTGTATTTGACCTCATTACCAACTTGGTGGCGTAACTCTATTTGCCCTATCGGTTCTCGTTCCGTTCGCTTATACCAGGTTTTATTGCCTGGCTTTAACGCTCGCCATGTTAATTCTTCAGACGGTATCACCTGGTAAGATTCACCATCTGATATCACCATAACAGGCAACCCTTTGTGTACAGGGTACTTCGAATCAACATTAACGTATTGATTACCTCTAAGCACATAATGAGAAGCTTGTTCATCATCCAGATCCGTTCGGATCACGCACTCAGCACCGTCATCTAACGCGACCCTATAGTGTCCTGAAACTTCAATTAGCGTCCGCTGGCAGTCATCAATAAATCGCGGTATTTCTATTTTACCACTGGACGGTATCTGCAACATGCTACCAGGTGGTAACGCGACATAGACAGATTCTTGCGTAGAATTAACAGAGCCCACACCCAGTAATTTAAGCTCAGTCCCATTTTGGTTTAATGCCTCCATCACCCAAGGTAGGCTTTCTGTAAGTGCGGCCCCACCGTTGGGGGTAATATCGTCCGCTAACGCCGTCTGCCCATCTTGAAGTGACAGTGAAAATGATCCCATTGCTGCGGCGCCATCAATGACTTTGTCCACAACGGGGTAAGCTTCAACCATCCAATCATCATTGCTGGTTAGACTAAGTAATGCTAGCGGTTGATTCGAGCCTATCCATTGCCCGTTAATCACTAACCGTGAACCTTCCGGCTTATCCACAAGTTCAAAAATCAACTCTAGTTGAGCCTGGGTTAGTGTTAATGGCAGTTTAAAGTGTGCATCACAGTGCCAACAGTTATCTCCTTCTACCCATCTGCGCACCACAGACACAGTATTTCGAACTTTAGTGGTTTCACTATTTTTGTCATAAAGGGCTGCAAACAGTTTTTCTGCATGTTCCTCTGACATCACTAACGGCAGCGCTTCATACCACAACGGATTGACGGACTTCAATTTAGCCAATTTGTCTCCGCCTTGAGCCCCCGCTTCGTCCAGCAGCTGGTTCAACGTTTGGCAAAACTCTCCTGCAACTTCATAGACCAACTCATTGCGCATGGAATGTGGCAAACAATCATCTTGTTGTGACGCTATGACAAAGGGGTCAGTATTACCGATTTGTGTCCTCAATGCTTTTAGGATCCGACGAAAGAATCGTGTAAGACTTCCACTTTGATTCTCCATCATTCTGATAGGCAAACCGCCCTCACAGGCTAACGTGTGGAGAAACCCGGTGTTTTTGCCTTTATCTCGGGTAGGTCGCCGCCAGTATTTTAAGCCCTGCCCTACCATTTGAATGATTTTTGGATAAGACACACCCGACCAGTCTAATGAGTCTGTAATATCTCGCCAACGGGGATTCCCATCGGTATGGAACCGGCGTAGCCATTCTGAGCCATACAAACAAAACAACTCATCCGAATAATTAGTCAAACTTACGGATCTGCCATTTATAATCGTTGCTTGGCGCAGCAGCTCGTTTAATTCGTCAAATTCCACATCGCTGATACGATAAGAGTAAAGTGGCCTAGCGTCGCCTACGCCGACATTTCTGGACTGCCTCAACCGGGTTAGCCACGAATAAAGTGGGTTAACTTTTCTAGACATACAGGACTTCCTTATTGTTATTTTTCATCTATTTCCCTTTTTCCTGTAGCCTTAATTTCCAAAACAGGATACTACTTCTAAAAACATTATCTAACGGACAGCTGGCGGACAAAGTGAGGCTTCGCTAACATCTATTGAGCTCATTCAATAGATGTCTCTACTCTTATGTTAATAATCGGCTCTCCGGATATCGTGCGCACAAGGGTTCTAAGGCCCATTTCCTGACAACTCGGTCTAATATCACGACGAACCATTTTTGACAAATCTTCTGGGCTATAACGCTGCAATCCCGCACCAGACGCGATGCTCTTAACTTCTTTTGCTAGATTTCGACTAACAGGTACATTCAATGAATCACCAGAAAAGTTGCCAATTTCGGTTTCTATCGCTGCACGCTTAAGCTCTATTTCGGTGTCGCTAACACCCAGGGTGAATGCCGTATCTGCAAAGAAACATTGATCGGGGTGTACCGTCAGTCTAAATAGATTTTCTCTGTAACCTTCAACGAGGGGGATTTCCTGCGCAGAGAGTTTCCTAGACAGCTGCTCTATAGACTTTCGCAGTGTGAGATCAGATACACGAATCCACCCTCCACTTACTGGAGATACACCTAAACTACCGTTATCCAAAGGCATTCCTTTTGTAAACAACGCCAGTCCTAGCAAGATCCTCTGCTCGATATCATCCAGCCCGATGTTAAATGCTTTTTCCTTCCCTGTTTTTCCATACTCTAGTTTTTCACCAGGATGAATGGCAAATGTTATTGCATCTGAATCTTTCAGAAAGGTGTAATTATCTAAATAACTAGAAGGCAATAAATGAGCCTCTTTAACCCAATCTTCTCGGCTAGAAAAATCGTTTACGAGAGCATTGATATAGGCCATTTTCCCTTCAGCATTTTTGGCATCAGCAAACTCGTCAAATTTAAACCAGGTTAGATCACTATCCTCAGCAATATGCGTTAAAAGAGCGAAAAAACCCTCCCTATTTAGGGTGATGCTATAAATAGATATCCTATATTCAGTTAACGCATGATTAGCTCCAGCGCCTTCTACCGCCTTATAGGGCTTTACATTGCGCCATTCTGAATACTGGTAATGCTCATCAAACTGTAAACCGGTCTCTTCCGATATTTCTCGCTTGAGGGCTGTCTCTACGGCAGCTTTATTACTCGCGGCATCAGGACTTTGTAACACTAAGAGAGGGTTTTCCTCTCCAGAGCGTCGAAGGTCAGCCTGTGATAACCGCCCTCCCACCAATACATAGTTATTTCGATTGGCTCGATTTCTATCCTCCCTGTGTCGCAAAAGCACTTTTCCATCAATAACGATCAACCCCCAGGCAACAGTGACAAAACGCACTGGGCTCGCCTCATCACGATTATGATATAGGCTCCGGTTCCTCTCTAGGGCTCCCAAAATTTGACGTTGCTGCTCACTCACAGGGGAGTTTGAGTCTTGTTGTGACCAAAAACTTTTGTCACACATTAATTGTTCAGGGTCACTGATAGTTTTAACTAAGGAACGTGCTATCAGGGAAGCGGGGTACGATACAAATTTCCACCGGCCATTTTGTAAGAAGGCGTCATCTAGCACGCTGATTGCTATTAGGAGCTTTTCGACTACGTTCACAGATGCACTTATGGATGCGCAATCGATCTCATTCTCAACAGCCGCACTTACCGTTTCCAATAGCGTGTTACGGCTAATGACTGTGGATTCGTTCCCCTCTTCAGAATATAGGGGTAATGCGAGATAAATGGCTTGTAGTACTCTAGACGTATCCAATAGCGTGGTAGCTCTTTGTATAATTCCGTTTACTCACGCTCCATCATGAAAAACAGGTCCTTTATTAGCCAACTCCATTAGCTTTGTGTATTTTCTTTCTTTTTCTGGGATACATGTAGCTTTCAAGCGACTCTCGAGTCATTTACACACCGATATCCCTACTTAATGTCTGACAATAGCATAAGGTCTTAGAGAACACTCATTAAATTAGGTAGCGATATCGAACTAACATTGCCCTCACTCCCCTCCTTACTAGCACCAGTGAATAAAACGAATTACTCGCCCTACGTTAGGTTTCAATAACTTTCATTCTGCACGAGCGACATTGGTTGGAATTGAGCACATGAAAATGATCAATAAAAGATCAGACAAGGTGCCCCATTTCCATTCATCTTGGAGGCTTGATGTCCAGTACGACCAGAAAACTAGTGGCCATCATCCCAAGCATTCAAAAAATCTGCTAACACATCACCATGACAAGCAAGAGGCTTGCAAAAGCATCCAAGCCTCTTGCCTGCTAGTTTGTATACTTCATTTTTGTTGTCTTTAAACCATTTCCCATGTTCAAAATCATATTTATAGTTATTAATTGCTAACCTCCGCGGATCCTCTCCTTCGTCCAAATCCTCGATGTCATAGATAGAGTATGGATTCCCCCAACAAGATCCTCGGCCAATGTACTCATATGTTGATGTGCTTTTTTCTGATTTATATTGCGTATCATTTTTTATATTTATTACACGCGTTATCAAAATTTTGATGGGGCGTAACGGTATGTTATTCAATTTTAAAAGTTCAGTTTCTTCAGAGAACTCATCATCATCGTCAAATATTATGCCGTGTGTAACGTCACTGATGTTCCAATCAGTTATATTTAGTAATTCGACACTTGGCAAATTATCCTTGGAAAATTTGGCAATAAAACCATTATGGTCATGAGGGAACACAATAGATAGTTCATTAGTATTACTGATAATTTTTGATATCTTTCTATAAAACTTATCGTAACAGTTAAAAAGCTTGGGATATAAGATAAGGATATTTTTCATTAGTACAAATGCTTAACTTTTAGGTCTAAATCAGAATTCTCATTTAGATATTCGACAACTAAACGCCGGTGACACAAATGAGGCTCATGTTCGCTGCATAATAGACACCCCTTATCTAGCAGGGATGGCTTTACAGATTTTTCAATATTTCTCTGTGACATCAAATTTAAAAACTTATCTTCGTAAATATCCCAAGGAATATCACCATTCTTGTATGCTTTTAGCATTTCTTTAGTTGGCGCTAGCTCTGGCACATGGACATATTCTGCACCACACAATTCATTTAGAAAATATTTCAGATCATCTCTTTTAGCAAAACCAGCTAATTGAGAAATATTATTCAGACGCACATCTAATAATGTCGATATATTTGAAGACCTAATAAAGCCAAAAAATGTTTCGGCATTTTTTTTTGTAAAACCAATTGTAAAGATTTCCATAGATCACTCGTCTCAAAATACTGTTGCAACTAATTTAAAGCAGTTCCCTTCAAACTTTTCCCCTAAACTAACACAGAGGATACCCATTAACTCTGATGCGTTAGCAAGCATCTTGTCGAAATTAGGGTCTGTGACGGCCAAATCATAGTTAATTCCATTATAGCTGAAAGATACTCTTCTTTTATCGTGCTGATTCCTATATAAATTCAGCGCATCCACTTGAACAAGATACAACGATTGCGGAATTTTGACCTGCCCGGACTGAATCTGTTGATAAGAGACTCTGTCTCCTTCACCCCATAGAGAAGTAGGGGTATCAACATAATTAACCAGATCCTTCTCTTTTAAACTATAATTTTGCTGCCAAGCTGATTCATCAATCAATTGATTCTCTGGCTGATTTGTAAGTGGTACCGCTTTGGCAATACCAACAATCACTTTCTGCAGAGGTTTGACATTGAATTTTCCGTAAGGGTTCTCGTATTTTACCTGCTCATGGGATAACTCTGCCCCACACTTATCTGAAACAAGCCTAACCCATTGAGAATCTTGAAGGGTTTTTCCCGCTATACAATGTTGATGATGCTTCACCGAATTTGCAAGAATTACAATCGTCATTTTATTCATATAGTATCCTTAATTCGCCAGATTACATTTAGGCGCAGACCCTACCAAAGGTAAGTTAGGAGGGGCATACTGCTTTTTGCCCCCTCCCTTATTTCCGCAATTTTGATTTCCCAAAAAGAATACTACTTCCAAGGGCTCAATCTAACGGACATCTGCCGGACAAAATGCGGCTTGGCTAAGGTCAATTCTCCACCAATAACGAGCAATCCATAGCTAACAGTGGCAAAACTCACTGGGCAGTGCTGGGCTCACCTCATCACGATTATGATATAGACTCCGACTCTGCCCTAGGGCGCAAAAATGGGGCGTTGCGGTTCACTCGCAGGGGGTTCGAGCCTTATTGTGACCAAAAAACGTGTCAAAAAATAATTGCCAAGGGCTACTAGTAGTTTCAACTAAGGAGGGTTTAATCAGGGACGCGGGGTACAATAAAAACCCTGCTTTGTAAGGAGACCTCACCTAACACCACGAGGTTTAATTTAGGAGCCTTTCGACTAGGTCAACGGCTACGCATATGGTTGTGAAATCGACCACGTTCTAAACAGCCACACTTACTTTTTCTACTAGTTTGACACGACCAATGACCGTACCTTAGCCCACTATTCTGAATACAGGGGTAACACAAGATATATCCATATATGATACTTAATTCGCCCGACTAAATTTGGGCACAGGGCAGACCAAAGGAGGCAGCATTCCCGCGTAGTAGCTTTCTCGAACTTGAATAGGCACTAAAATTAGCCATGGGACCAATGACAGACAGGATAAGTAACAAAAAAGCAATGTAAATAAATTGAAGCTGGATACCAGCCATAATTACCGATTGGTCTTTGAAATAGCCAATTGATATAACGCCCCCCGCAACAACTAAAAGCCACGAAAGGGTTCGCACTAACCCCTGCCTACATCGCTTTTCCTGATATCATTTCAAGCGTCCTTTTGAGTGATTCCAGCGCCTGTCGATATATGAAAATATAATTTTAGCAAGTCGACTTTGTAATCGTCGCTTCAACTCTCATTGCTTTTCATCTCACTATTTATACCAAACGATTGGATCTGAGCTGTAATCAGTATCGACAAGCTGCTCAAGGTAAGTAAAGCCGCTCTTTTCTTTAACTTCTTCAAACACGCTGCTAAACGCGGGGCGATCTAGATGCGATTTGATACCGGCACACCAGGAATTCCAGGTATGTGTTGAAACCCGGTTCTTGGCCCTCAAGTAAACTTGCTCATTACTCAAATCAAGATAGTTGTATACCAATTCTCGCACCTTTGATGCCTCCTCTGTAGAGGGTACTCCTCCAATGAGGACATCCACTGGCAATTCCATGGAGATAGCGCGATATTGCTGGTCTATCTGATCCTCGAATTCGGCTTGTGCTTGTTTCTTAGAGATACGAATTTGCCACGCACCAAACAACACACCGAATGCTGTTGCAATTGACCCTATTGCTGTAGCTACCGAACTTATGACATTCCAGTCAACAATCATTTTTACTCCTTTTCACTTTTTTTCCTACGATCCACCGCATATAAGAAAGCCTCGATTCAAATTACAGAAACCCCAATAAAGGTATAGGGTGCTATTTATAACCACCGCACCAAAAATATTTAATATTAATATTCTTCTGTTTCGTTCCCGTGACGTCTTTTCCTTGTCAGCGATTAGAAATAGCAAAGGAACCAAAACCATTGTCACACTTAGCACAATACAAGCCACTAGGATTATTGTGCTCACGCCAATATTTGTTGTGATACTGAGTGCTACAGCAAGGCTGAATAGTAGAAATATATTCAGCATGTATTTAGTACCTGGTAATTCAGTAAATTTCATACGTCTTCCCCTCTAAACAGAACCGTACCACTTCTCGTATTGAAATACCTAAACAACAATAAAACTTGCATCACTCAGCTGTGCCTCTCCGTTCCAGCGATAAGCCACCAGCTTCCCGCCTTTGGCAACAGAATAATCCAGACACGCTACATTATCTGCTAATTTGGTAGGATGCCCTTTAAGCCAGTAGTGCCCTAAAAATACAGGTCTTTCTCCTGCAGAATATCCCACAAGTTCACCCGCACTAATGGGCTTGTTAGCCTGCTCTTCGTTTAGCACGCCTGGAGGGAAAGCCACATCCCCCATCGTACAGTCATGATTGTGCCACCACTGCGTTCGTACCTCGTGACGTTTGACACCATCTTTATCGAAAAAATGGCCATTATCAGGCAAGGAATGCTCAACACCTTTTAACAATATTTCAATAGCCTCATAAGCAGGTGTGTCTTTTGTACTGGCTTCGATTAACAGCGCGTCAGTAAGACAGTTGTTGCTATCCACATGGGGTTGAAGCGCCTTAATCATACTGGATTCCCAGCAAGCATGAACAACGCGCAAGCCATCCAATTCAATCCATAGCGGAAGCGACCGGAAAAAGGCCAGGGCATCATCAAGCTCCCGCTCTAGCTCGGTGCCAAGATACTCATTAAGAAATGCGATATGCTGAAATGTATTTTTGTTAGTGCGAGGGCGCAACCAGGCCCCAGGCTTATTGGGGTTTTCCGTGTGATACCCCAACGCATTAAACTCATGATTTCCCATCACTGAAAGCGCAGCGCCCTGTTGAACCATCGCCATGACAATCTGTAGCAGCTGGCGCTGCTGAGGGCCGCGATCAACAAAATCACCCAGAAAAATCAATTTTCTAGTCGGATGACGATAGCAACCATCTACCAATGCGTAGTCCATCGCCTCCAGTATCTCGACAAGTTTACCGGCATGGCCGTGAAGATCGCCCACTAAATCGTAGTATTGTTCGCTCATATTGCTCACTCATTGCATTGGTACTTGATCATTATTCTTCTGGTCACTCACGTTATGGCATCTACTGCACCAACAATCCACTCATGTTTTCCCGTTTTCTAGCAATGCTGGTTTATTACTTTACAACCCGTTCATTTCATAATGTTGCTTCTGATAGCTATCAGCCAGCCAGTTTTTCTGCTGCCTGCATTAAAGGATCCAGCATTGACCTGCACCCAGTATCAGCGAGTCAGCTATCTCAATTCTTCACTGCAGATACTCTTTAAGCTCATCACCCTGAATAGTCCTCTTTTACGAGGCCTGTCTGCTCGTAGAGATAATAACTTTCTTTCATACTTTTTATTTACTCTACCTATCTGTACCAGTTTCTACTGTCTTATTTGGCCCAAGGACTCATGTTTTTGTGTTTTTACACTTTTTTGCTCTGACCCAAAAAAAACATTACAAGTCTTTTTCCAATTGGGCAAAAAAAGACAGCTTTTCGGTGCAGCGAAATATTGTTTCGTCAAATACACTATGTTTATTTGCATTTTCACGGTGAAACCACGTTTAACTGTTACTTTTTATCCATTGGGCAAAAAACAACAGGTATATTTTGCACTGTTCTTGCGTCAAAGGCCCGATCCTTCTGGGTTTCAGTTAGATTTCGATCCAGCAAAATATGAATGTATTTCGAAACAGGTAAGCTGATTTTACTCCCCCTATTCATTCTCATTTAGATAAGTATTTCTTAATTGATGGCGTAGCGTTTTATACTCGTGTGCTGATATCTGATTTTTTGATCTCTCAATCTGCTGAGTCCCTATATTGGGTGCTTGGGACCCTCTATTGGGACTCAACTTAGATTTTTGAGTTTTTTCAGGTGCATTTTTCATTTATCGAGATCACTGAGTCCCTATATTGGGTGCGTACAACCCAATATAGGGACTCAGTAATTTCAGTGGTTAAAAAAGCGTCGAGTTACATTAAGTCCTGGGTTATCTTATTCATACACCATCCCTAGATTGCATAGCGCCGCAGGCAAAGGCGCACGCAGAGCTTCCAGGCAGTTTGCTGGCGATTTCGTCTTGCCTTATGTTTGGGCTTGCTATGTGGTATATGCTTAAGCAGGAAAATAACACTCTCTTCCATTGCTTCTTTAAAAGCCACAGAAATCCCTAGGCAACTTACGAAACCAAATAATAGCACCGGTAATTCTCAGCCCAGCATGGCTTGAACGTCAATAGAGCCAGAATGAAACTGACTAAGATTGAAGAATACCAATGGCAACAAGGCTAAACCGGAAGCGGCAGGAGCTAAAAATTGTCTCTTGAATTTATTAAATCCGCCAAATTAAGCTATCTTGGCTGATGCATAAAATATAGGAAGGTGGGCGTTCCGATCCAACGCCTTGCTCTGGCGTAAACCGGAGCGCAGCATAGGTTTTTCCCAGAGCCGCAACTTGTTACGTTGGCATTGGCACCAGCCTGATAATTAAAAAACAAAACCGAATTACGCGCAGTAGTTACTTTTCCGGAATAAGGGTTTCTTTCATAGCTCTCTAAGCCCCCTACCCGTTCCTTGAGCTACTTGGGGTACTAGAGACCTAGCCTCTAGAAAAGACAATTGCCTCCTAAACTGTTGATTCGACACCCGAATCTCAAAACCAGTAAATTCAAACAAGATCTAATAGCGCCCTACAGACCACGCATGATAGGGCTTTCAGATGATCATGTCTTTTTAGGAGGGAAAATACCTAGTACCCCAATATCGCTAATTACCTTGTTCCCGTAAGGCTATCTATTGCCTCAAATAACTTAAAAGGCTTCTGTAATACATCAAGCCTTTCAAGTTGATCTCGCTGTTCCCTACTAAGAGGTAACTTCAAGTATTCTTCTGATATGCGCCATATTTCTTTTTGAATGCCGAGAACAGAATCATCTAAATCAGTGATATTTTTGAGCGTTTCATTATTGGCATACTGTTTAATACCATAGGATAAATACGCATAATATGAGACTTCTTCTTTCGAGCAATTGAAATCAGCATGAAAATGAAAATAACCGAGTAAGAATCCTATCTGTTGTTTATTCAGATTCAATTGAGGTAATTTTTCTACAGGCAAAAGAGTCTCTAATTTATCGCAGCTCTTAATCTTTTCAGATATAGCGCTTACCGTAGACTGGTATTCTAGAATCAATGATTGAGGAGCTTTTTTATCGAGCTTAACACCCAATTCATCAACAAATTCTAAGCCCGAAGAAAACACAAAGCTACTTGCTAAGGAGAAAAAAATACCGAATACGCTAGGAATTAGTTTCATTAATCAGAACACCCATTAGCAATTGCCCTAAAAAACATATTTTGGTCATGGTTTGAACTAAACAAAGCGGCATTTGTTGCAATTTTTTCTATTTGCTTTCGTGTGATTCTGTCAGTTTGTTGCATTGCCAAACCAAAAGCATAAAAGTCTGTCGTTGCTACTGTAAAAGCAACTTTCCATGAATTATTTCCCAAAAATATGGATATAAAAGTTCCCGCAGCTAATACAGGATTTAGCATTCGAGAAAACTCTCTTTTTGTCGCTATATCTTCCATAGCGCGTTGACCGTTGCTGTCTAATTTTAGGTCATGGATACTTGGGCATTCCATTGGTCTACATTCCTTATAGTATTAAAAGTAATATTAAGCTACCTGATTATACCTATTTAAAAAGACTTTCATAGAGCTGATATTTTAACTGGAACTGCGCAGAAAATCGCACAGTTTATAGGCTACATATGACCCCTCCACCCCCCAATACAAACCGCGCAATTAAAAGCCCCAAAGCAACCCTAAGTCTACTCACCGTCACGGCTTCCCAACAAAAAGCTCAATACCTTACAGTTCCTTCACACTGCGTAATAATGCTTGCTGTAACAAACTTGCATTTATTCATGGTATGCAAAAATGATTTTTCCATATCAATGACAGAGGAATACAGCATGAGCTTTTGGAAAATGATTTTCGGCACCCCTAGCGATTCAACCAATCAGTCGCAAAGCACAGAACATAATAGTAACGATATAGTGCGTCCAGAAATAAACCCAGCGACGGGGCTGCCCATGCTCTCTGGTATGGGAAGCACTGATATTGGCGGTGATGTTTTCGGATCTAGCACTATTCACGATTCACTATTTGACGAAAACAATTCATCAACTTTCGATTCATTCGATGACAACCACTTATCAAGCTTCGATCCATTCGATGACAATCACTCATCAAGCTTCAATCCATTTGATGAATATTAATTATGGACTGTTGCTGGAAAACCCTTACGACGAGAGATTTTTTTGTTTTTCGAAAAATCAGATTTGATGTCTGCATAATCGACTATCCTATCAATCATATTTGCTTGATCAACGAGCATAACCCTGATGAATTAGATCGGGAACTGGCGATGGTATCGCTAGCGATCCGAGAAATACACGCAAGCTATCGATCAATACTCATTGCTCGATTTGCTCGCCCTCCACGTGATATTTTTATTGTACGGCCCAACCAACCTAAGCCACTTAGCGCAACACTGCACACTGTTCCACCAGAATGGCTGGATATAGTTTCGCAAAAGTACAGATTTCTAGATGAAAGAGCAGGAAGAGGAAAAAATCATTTTTGAACATGCGTACTGAGCAAATAAACATTCCTAAATTTGGGCACATTGCTAGCTGTCGATTGACGGCCAGCTGGATTTCAAGCGACCTCTGTTGCTTTTGCATCCTCGAATTGAAGGGACGCCAGCCACCCATTTCAGACATTTCACTTTCAATATACATTGAAATTAGAGATCGATTCCGGAAACAGCATCACAAATCAAAACAACTTCGAATGTTTTTTTGTGATCGGCAAGAACATTGGGAACTTGTACCTAGGTGGAATAATGGAGTATTAACGGCCCTGGAAAAATACGACGTTCCGAAAAGCTTTATAACCCACCTGGGATTATGACGCCTCAAGAACCATACTTATCCACAGGCACCACGGAATATGGAGTCAATGTGAATAAAACCCCAACGAATGAAGTTAAACATTCTCCACCTCATGCATTTAGCAGTTCTCCATCTCTAGCAGTATAAAATCTTTATAAATAATAATATTAAAGATCTTCTCCATAAAATCAATTCGAGACAAATATAATTCAAATCACTCAAAAAAATAAAATAATGCATTAAAAGCTATTGGGTCATTAGGATCCCTGTTTTTCGCATCCCAAAGAACTTTTGCTTTCTGATTGCCTGAAATAATAAATGCTCATTCGAAAAACACAACACAGGATAAAAAAATGAGCATACCCGCTACCGTCTGGGCTTGGAATAACGAAGTTTGTTGCAGCACTGAACGATTATTGCTGCTTGCATTAGCATTCAGATCTGACGACCTGAATCAATGTTGGGCCAGCTTTTCTCATCTCCGCGAAATCACGTGCATTAAAAGCGACACAACAATAGCCAAATATCTCGACGCGCTTGAGAAAAAGGAACTAATTGTCAGACGGCACCGATACAAAAAAGTAAGAGGATTAACGGTAAAAACTAGCAACATGTACCACTTATGCGTCGATGGATATCCACATGCCAGAGAAAAATCAGGCCAGCCCAAAAAGCCAGAAAAACAAAATAACACTACAAGCACAAACCCAAAACAAACTCCTCTGCCAAAAAAGGACAAAACTCAATTTTTTGAAGAAATACGAAAAATATTGCGGGGCTCCAAATCATGATTGCCGAAAAACAAAGGACTGCCGTTTTAAGCCATATTATCGCGCCAAAAGAAAAAACCAGAGGAACACTAGTGCGTAGGCTGCAACAACACTCATTCACTGCAGTTGCAAAACCATGACATCAGATAACATTACCTCTCACCCCCATGCCGACGGACAACCATCGGCTACAGATTGTAGGTGCAAAATGGACAACAATCTCATCAAACAAGAAGCACTTGAACACTGGCTAGGCTACAAACGCTCAGCGGACATTGAAAAATGGCTGTTAGAGCAAGGCATTAAGTACGGACGATCCAGAAATGGAAAAATAGTCACGACTCAGCATGCTATCGATAACTCTTTCAGTACAGATAACACATCTCAACCCACCGTCGAATTCGACTTTCAATGAAGAACAATGCTGGCCAAGGCCGTAAAAGAAAATCTTCAAACCAAAAATTGCCACCTCATGTCTACAAAGATCGCTGTAGATATTACTACCGCCCCTACAAAGGCTCCTTGGGAGGCAAGCCCTCATACGGCAAGCCAATCAGACTGTGCGCCCTAGATGCATCGACAAGCGAAGTATGGAAGGAATATGAACGAATCATTAGCGGTAGCGAGGACACTCTAAAGTGGTTAGTTACTGAATATCTAGAAAGTAAGAAATGCAAAAGCCTATCTTCAAAAACGATAGATGAATACAATAACTACTCAAAAATCATTTTGAGCAGAAAAACCACAAACAACGCTACCTTTGGCGACATAAGACTAAACAACATATCCCAGCGAACCATCAGGCGGTACCTAGACGCCTACTCCCACCCCGTCGCAGCCAACCGGCATGTTCAATTTTTAAAAGCTGTATTTAGCTGGGCCATGCAACGATTCGAGGTGGTTTCCATAAATCCATGCCTTGCAGTCGAGCTAAACCCAGAAACCGCACGCGACCGCTATATCGAGGACTGGGAGTATAAGATCGTTTATACCGTAGCTCTCAGCTGTCGAAATCCTTATTTCGCAGCCGCTATGGAAATCGCGTACTTAAGCCGAGCTAGGCGCGGTGAGGTATTCAGCCTCACAAAAGCCGAGGTTCGCAAGGATGGCATCTATATTGAGAGAAGCAAGAAATCAGAGAGCGAAACCACATTATGGTCTCCGCGCCTCCGAGATGCCTATAAGTTGGCTGTATCAACGAGCAAAGATCCTGCACAGGCTTACCTTCTATTTGAAGACTCAACAGGACAAATGTACAAAAAGAACGCCCTAGATAGTCAGTGGAAGCGAATTATAGATAAAGCAAAGAAGAAGGGAGCACCGCTTCCAGAGAAACTGAAGCAGGAAGCCCTAGACATTGGGGGACTACCACTAGAGAGCGGCAATATGACTCTTGGTGAACATTTCACTTTCCACGACATAAAAGCCAAAGGCATTACGGACCACGACACAAATCACAGCGGCCATAAATCACGTAAGATGAGAGGCGTATACGTTAGGAAAGGCGTTAAGGTTGACGCCACTCGGTAACACCCAACAAAGACAGTACTACCTGAAGCCTGCCGTCATCACTAAAATGGATTCAGATTTCATTCAGTAGAAAATGCATTTAAAAACTGGCGCCCCCAAAGCAACTTACGGTCAACATCACTTAGCCTGGCTTCATCGCAGACACTGTCCCAGTTCTCATCAATAATGGTTTTTTGCTGTTCAAAAATGGAGCATGCCTGTTCATCTGAAAGCAGGAAGTTACGGGCTGTTTCAAGACAGGTTTTTAACTGACTGAGGTTGTTTCTGCCTGAAATCAACATTGCTTGCGACGCTTCATTGCCTGCGCGACCTTGCGGGCATATATCATAAGCGGGAGTCAGGCTTAACGCTTCACCGTCCCAAAAAGCAGCATGGTTACGGGCATGATCATCTGTATTACCACATAAAATATTGAACACAAGTCGAGAAAAAAGTTCTTTAAGTGTCTCTTTTGGTTCTATAAAGCGGTGCCGTATGATTTCTGCTAACGTTTCATAACTTGCGTAACGCGCCATCATATCGTCAAGACCAAATAGCGTCAGAGCAGAAACCATAGATTTACGACTCCAGCCATTACCTGTGTAAATACGATCAAAACGTTCAATGAGCAACACGTCTTTATTAGCTGCCACAGCCATTTTCACCGGTGCAACATCTAACCCCACCAACTCGGCCAGCCGCATGGCAACAAACTCTGCTTTTACGACACTATAAATATCTGTACTGGAAGAGAATTTAGCAATGTACTTTGCACCCTGATCTTCGATCAATGCCTTTGGGCGCGCACCACCGATTGAGCTTCCATGAAAGAGAGCTTGATCCAGGTCAGCGGTTAGTGACACCCCCTTCTCAACCCGCTCAACAGAGCTGAGTAACTCCTCGAGGCTCGCATTGATTACCGATCGCGGAATGTACTCTGATGGTGATAATTGAAAATCCAAAGCGCCAATGCGATCTGAGCCTGATTCCAGCAAGTAAGTTAATTCATCAAAATTGGCCGTATCCGTGCCAGCACCTTTCAGTCCAAGCTTTCTATTGATGATCACGCGCCGCCCCCATGCGTCGGGGGCGGCATCACGAATACAGCCGTTTATAGTTAACCCGCCAAGCAAAGGCAGCACACCCGCTTTCAAAGGTAATTCCGGCTCATAAATTGATATCGCTGGACGAGTGTCATTCACTCGCTCAAGGTAGCTTTTACCGTAGTTAAAGTAGACCTTATCACCATCCGCTTCTAATTTGCCTACAACGACCGGTTCGGTGTTAGCAGGTAACCAAATCCATACGTAAGCTTCTGTATAAGACCCCTTAGAAATCATCATCAACTACCTTGGTTTTCTTACGCACAGTTTTTGGTAGCAGTGCAAGCTTATCCTCAGTTTGTCTGAGATGCCGGGCAAGTGATGTTTCGTCAACCTCAAATAGCGTTACACCCACAATCGTAGCTACTTCAAAAACTGCACCGATCTCGCACTTCACATCACCTTTCTCAATACGTTGCAGTAGCCCCCTTGAAATACCTGCACGATCAGCGAGCTCTTGGGCAGTGAGTCTTCGCTCCTTACGCGCAGCACGTATTAACCCTCCTAGGAGCGTGAGTGCATCGAGGCTGTAACGTGAGTAGGTGCGTTTATTTAGCTTAGTCATATCCACCAACAATGATTCATATACGGATCATATTGATACCTTACGCTCTTTATATGAATCATGATAGAAAATACGGATTACAGATCCCTTCTCGACACCCTGTATCCCATCAGTTTTCATGATTTCAATGATATTAATGATATTAATAACAGCGTAGGGAGACTTGTAGCTACTCCCAAACACTAACCTTACCTTTATTTGATCACCTTCCGTGATCATGGCTATGGATGAGCAGCATGGGATTTAACAATGGCGTCAGCAGGCACTGTGAGCCTGACAGTTACAGCGACAAAGCCGTTGGGGTTTTGTATACAGTCGTAAAGGGATTAAGATTAGAGCTAAATATATGTCTAATTATATGTCTTACGAATTTCAGACAGAAAAAAAGGCCTAGCATTTCTGCTAGACCCTTATTCTATATGGTGCGCCAGGAAGGAGTCGAACCTCCGACCGCCTGGTTCGTAGCCAGGTACTCTATCCAGCTGAGCTACTGGCGCTTTAATACGGGGCAAATTATGGAGGTTATGCTCTTGAAAGTCAACAAGTTTTTTATTTCTCTTTAACTTTCACTTCCATTTGATTTGATGTTTTTCAAAGAAAAACCATCATCAAATTTGCTTACCTTATTACCTGTTCTTGCTAATGAACAGCTTACTATTAGAAATAGTAAGGAGTGGCGGAGAAGGAGGGATTCGAACCCTCGATGGGAGTTAAAGCCCATACTCCCTTAGCAGGGGAGCGCCTTCGGC